>JAUMWZ010000133.1 GCA_030529405.1 Bacteroides sp.
CATACCGAAGATATTGCGTTTTAGCAGTCCTTTATTATATGATGACAGCAAAACAGTCTTTAGTTTTGACACATATTCATCAGAAACACTGCCAGATGCTGACTTCAACAATGTTTTATATAGTCTTAACAACAACTTTTTCTCGTCATTAGTTAGAAATTGTGTCATATTGTATATCATTTATGTTCGTTGTAAAATTAGCTTTTTTATCTATATAAACAACATAACTATCATACAGATTTCTTATTTTTGGCTGATAATTAGATGAAGTAAGTATATATTTATACGGTATGACAACTGTATATTACTGACTTGTAGACTATATATAAATTGAAAGTCAGCTGTATATGGTTTAGAAGTCAGCTGTATATAGTTTGAAAACACACTGTAAACAGAAGAAAACAAAACATTACTAAACAGAGAGTTATAAAAAATATAGATATGGGCTTTTCAATAGACAAAGAAGTATTAAAGAAAAAAGGCATCTCGGAAGAGATGATAAAAGAACAAATTGAGTGTTTTAAGAACGGGTTTCCTTATCTAAAGCTACATGCCGCCGCATCGGTAGAGAATGGAGGAATAAAAAGACTTTCTCAACAAGATGAAGGAAGATATATTGACGAATGGGATAACCTAAAGAAAAGCAAGAAAGTGGTTAAATTCGTGCCTGCATCTGGTGCAGCAAGCAGAATGTTCAAAGATTTATTTGCTTTCTTAGACAGCGAAAGCCAAATGCCTACAACAGATTTTGAAAAAGACTTCTTCAATAAGATTCAGAAGTTTGCTTTCTTTTCAGAGCTAAACAGCATTTGCAAAAGACTTTACAATAAAGACATCATATCGCTAATAAGCGAAAACAGACACAAAGATGTAGTGTCTGCCCTGCTAAACGAAAAAGGAATGAACTACGGAGCATTACCTAAAGGGGTGCTTACATTCCATAGATATGACACAAGTACACGTACTCCGTTTGAAGAACATATTGCAGAGGGATTGGAATATGCTAAGGACGAAAGCGGAAAGATACATCTGCATTTCACTATTTCTAATGAACATAAATTGGTGTTTGAAAAGCTTTTGAGCCAAAAGGCAGAACTACTGGCAAGCAAAGACAAGATGGATATTTCTTTCTCCGTGCAAAAGCCAAGCACAGATACAATAGCAGTAGATAGAGATAACAACCCTTTTATGGAGGAAGGTAAACCACTTTTCCGACCAGGAGGACATGGGGCTTTGCTTGAAAACCTTAACGATATAGATGCTGACATTATATTCATTAAGAATATAGACAACGTAGTGCCAGACAGGCTAAAGAGCGACACAACTAAGTATAAGAAGATTATAGGAGGTGTGTTGTTAAGCCTGCAAAAACAAACATTCAATCATTTGAAGTCTATAAGTGATAGCTCTTGCAACGAAAAGGTTATAAACGAGGTGGAAAAGTTCCTTAACAGTGAACTCTGTTGTGATACAAAGCAAGCAAAACAAAGCATGACTACCAATGATTATAAGAAGTTTTTAGCTGACAAACTAAGACGTCCAATACGTGTTTGCGGTATGGTAAAGAATATAGGCGAACCTGGTGGAGGTCCATTCTATGCTTACAATGCCGACGGAAGCATATCTTTGCAGATATTGGAAAGCTCACAAATAGACATGAGCAATGAAGAAAGTAAGAAGATGTTCAACAATGGTACACACTTCAATCCCGTTGATTTGGTTTGCGCTGTAAAAGACTGTGAAGGCAAAAAAATAGACCTAAGAAAGCACGTAGATAAGAATACAGGATTTATCTCTTCTAAATCGAAGAGCGGAAAAGAACTAAAAGCACTTGAACTACCAGGACTTTGGAACGGCTCAATGAGCGATTGGAACACAGTTTTTGTAGAAGTTCCGCTATCAACATTCAACCCCGTAAAGACAGTAAACGATTTATTAAGAGAAGTACATCAATAAACAACCAATCTAAACAATTATGAGAAGAATTATTATGCTAATAGCCTTGGTGCTGACAATATCTGTCGGGCAGTCGTGGGCTACTGACAATCATCTTAATCCTACACCGCAACAGATGAATTTTGTAGGGAAAGTGAAGAAACCAACAGAACTGAAAGTGAAGTCGCAAAGTATAGATGCGATGTCAATAGTAGGCAGTAAGTTGGCAAAAAAAGCTGACTACAAACACAAAATGACCCTTATTGTAGGAAACATAAACTATAAACCAGCTAAAAAGTATGCTCACAAGGTGCCTAACAAGAAAGAGGCTTACTACATAAACATAGACAAAAACAATATATATGTAGTAGGTGCTGACAACAGAGGAACATACTACGGTTTGAGAACTCTTGAGCAACTGCTTGAAAAAGAAGAATTGCCTACGGGAGAGATAACAGACTTTCCAGACCTAGCAAGTAGAGGTGTTGTTGAAGGTTTCTATGGTACACCTTGGAGCCATGAAAAGCGTCTGAGGCAGATAGAGTTCTACGGCAAGTTCAAACTTAACACTTATATATATGGTCCTAAAGACGACCCATACCACAGTTCACCAAATTGGAGAAAACCATATCCAGAGAGAGAGGCAGAACAAATCAAATCATTAGTAAACAAATCTAAGGAGAACTTTGTAGACTTCGTATGGGCAATACACCCAGGTAAGGATATAAAATGGAACGAAGAAGACAGAGTAAACCTCATAAACAAGTTTGAAAAGATGTATGAACTTGGTGTGAAAGCATTTGCTGTATTCTTTGACGATATTTCTGGTGACGGTACGAACCCCGTTAAGCAGGCAGAATTGCTAAACTACATACACGACAATTTTGTAGCAAAGAAGCATGACGTAAATCCACTTATCATGTGTCCAACAGAATATAATCGTTCTTGGTCGAACCCTAAGAAGAAGTATTTGGAAACACTAGGAGAAAATCTTTATCCCTCAATAGAAATTATGTGGACGGGCAACTATGTTATTGCAGACATAGACAAAGAAACAATGGAGTGGATAAACTCTCGCATAAAAAGAAAAGCATATATATGGTGGAACTTCCCAGTATCTGACTACGTAAGAGACCGCATGTTGCTCGGAGCAGCCTATGGAAACACAAACGATGTGAAAAATGATATGTCAGGATTTGTATCTAATCCAATGGAACACCCAGAAGCATCGAAGATTGCTATATATGGAGTAGCAGACTATACATGGAATGTTGAAAAATACGATTCAGACCTTGCATGGCGCAAAGGCATAAAGGAGGTTATGCCACACAATCATGACGCACTGCTTATATTCGCTAAACATAACTCTGATTTAGGTGCTAACGGACACAGATATAGAAGAGTGGAGTCGGTAGAGTTTAAGCCAATAGCAGAAGACTTCGTAAATCAACTTTCAAAAGGAGCAAAGAACAGTCAAACAGAAAGAGTGCTTCAAGAGTTCAAACAAATGTGTTGGGCGGCAGAAAAACTTATTTCTTCAAACGAAAGCCCTCTTTTGATAGAAGAAATAAAGCCTTGGATTGTGCAATTTGACCTTGTAGGAAAGACAGGACAGGAGATTATAGCTCTATATAATATTGTAAACAGTGGAAATCTATCTACTTTCAAATCGCAATACAATAAGGTTTTACACCTGCAAAAGACAATGTTCGAGACAGACCAAAAGTATAATCAGAACCCATTCCAACCAGGGGTTAAGACGGCTACTCTCATCATTGAGCCAATGATGAATAAGACATTGAAGTATGCAGTAAGCGAGTATAACAAGGCAACAGGCAAGGATTTGAAGCTACAACTAAACTTCAACCCAAACAAGCTTAATACAAACATCAAGCAACTAGAAAGCCAACCGCTACTTCAGAAAGCTAAATCACTAAGAATATCTCCTGCATTGGAATACATAAATGTGAAGGCAAACGATTACATCGGTATAGAATTTGAAGAGGTGGTAAGCATAAAGCAACTGAACATAAACCTTGAAACAGACCAAACTCTAAATAGAGGTAAAGTGTTAGTGTCTTCAGATGGAGAAAATTGGAAAGAAGTCAGCGGAGTGGAAATGAAGAATAAGCGACTACAGCTAACTTCGACTATACAAAACATCAAATACATCAGATACGTAGTAACACACAACGAAGCGTTTGACATTAAACTAAATCAGTTTGAAGTAACAAGACAATAAACTAAAAACAAACATATGAAAATCCCTCAGTGTAAAGATTTATACACTGAGGGATTTTCTTTTTATATACATACTAAGGAGATTATACTGAATAATAATTTGTGTTTGACAGTAAACAAAGAATGCATAAAAGTTATCAACTTCTCCCCTACTGACAAATATGAGATTACCGCTTTCAAAAGCTATATAGCCCTATTTTACAAAGTATAAACAACTGACTTATAAACTGTATATAGTCCGTATCTCAGTTATATAAAGTCAATATCTAAACTATGTACATTTTGCCACTTAATATAAACTACCTTTCTGAGGACTATACATATCTCATGAGATTAAAAAAATATGGATTCACAC
>JAUMWZ010000134.1 GCA_030529405.1 Bacteroides sp.
AAAAGACATAATAACTCACTCTCTTCTGTCTAAAAAGACAACGACCATACTTTTTATTATCTAAATGTGAGTTTACATATAAAAAATCCACATAACATGTGATTATTCCATTTTCAAACAATATACAGCTGACTTTCAAACCATATATAGTCAGTTTTCAAACCATATATAGTTTATTTCTTGACTGTATACAGTTTGTTTTTACCTTGTTTTTTGTCTTTTGTGGCAACCTCTACTACCTGCTCCTTGAATAATCTGTTATTATTCATAAATATCTATGTTCTAATAGAAAAGTTGAATTAACCTTAGCGATAATTTGTTGCATACTACTGTGCATTTTAGTAAATTTGCCGTCCAAATAGGTATTAACATAAAATATAAAGTAATATGGGTAAAAAATCTCTTTTAATAATATTAGATGGCTGGGGCATAGGAGATAAGTCGAAGAATGACGTAATCTCTAGCACACCAACACCATACTGGGACTATCTTATGAGTACATATCCGCATTCGCAACTACAAGCAAGTGGCGAAAACGTAGGTTTGCCTGACGGACAAATGGGTAACTCTGAAGTGGGACACTTAAATATTGGTGCGGGAAGAATTGTATATCAAGACCTTGTTAAGATTAACCGTGCTTGTGCAGACAATAGCATTATGAAGAACCCTGCTGTTGTTGAGGCATTTACTTATGCTAAAGAAAACGGAAAGAGTGTACACCTTATGGGATTGACATCTAACGGTGGGGTGCACAGTTCGCTAGACCACCTTTTCAAATTATGTGATATTGCAAAAGAATATAACATACAAAACACTTTCATTCACTGCTTTATGGACGGTAGAGATACTGACCCAAAGAGCGGAAAGGGTTTTATTGAAGAGGTGACAAATCATTGCCAAAAGACAACAGGTGTTGTTGCTTCAATCATCGGACGTTACTATGCAATGGATAGAGATAAGCGTTGGGAACGTGTGAAACTGGCTTATGACCTACTTGTTAAAGGCGAAGGAAAGAAAGCAAACTGCATGGTACAGGCAATGCAAGAGTCTTACGACGAAGGTGTAACAGACGAGTTTGTTAAGCCAGTAGTAAATGCAAGCGTAGATGGACGTATTAAGGAAGGCGATGTAGTGATTTTCTTCAACTACCGTAATGACCGTGCTAAAGAACTGACAATAGTGCTTAACCAACAAAACTTCCCAGAAGAAGGAATGTCAGTAGTGCCAAACTTGAAGTTCTACTCAATGACTCCTTACGATGCGTCGTTTACAACAGTTAAGGTACTATTCGACAAAGAAAATGTAAACAACACTTTAGGCGAATATATCTCTTCTAAGGGACTTAAACAACTACACATGGCAGAAACAGAAAAGTATGCTCACGTTACATTCTTCTTCAACGGAGGTAGAGAGCTTCCTTACGAAGGAGAAGAAAGAATACTTGTTGCATCGCCAAAAGTAGCTACTTACGACCTAAAACCAGAAATGAGTGCATACGAAGTGAAGGACAAACTTGTGGAGGCTATTAAGCAAGATAAGTTTGATTTCATCGTGGTGAACTTTGCAAATGGAGATATGGTAGGTCACACTGGAGTATACTCTGCTATAGAAAAAGCTGTTGTTGCTGTTGATGAATGCGTGAAAGAGGTGGTAGAAACTGCTAAATCTCAGGGCTATGAATCAATAATCATTGCAGACCACGGTAATGCTGACAAGGCAATGAATGAAGACGGAAGTCCTAACACAGCTCACACACTAAACCCAGTTCCTTGCATCTATGTAACAGAAAGCAAGACTGCAACTGTAAAAGAAGGACGCTTGGCAGACGTAGCACCTACAATTCTTAACATAATGGGGCTTGAAGTGCCTTCTGAAATGACTGGAGAAGTGCTTATCACTAAGTAGTAATCACGACAAAGCAAACTGTAAATAAGCAGTTGTGTATATATAGTAATCCTCACAGAATAAGATGTTTAGTCTTATGTCTGTGAGGATTTTCTTTTTCAACTAATTATGCCCTTGTCTTGTTTTGCTGTTGCTATCTCTGTTGCTTGATATGTTTTGTGAATGCTCTGTTCTGTGTCTGTATGTGACTTATATGTACTACATATACATAATATGTGTTGTTGCCTTTCAAACTCTATACAGTCTATATACAAACTGTATATAGCTTATTTCTAAACCATATATCGTTTTCTTTCAAATTATATATGGTTTTGAACTGGGGTAAATCTGTTGTTAGTTTTTCTCTTTATAAGGTATAAAACTTATATAGGCACTTTACCCGTATGGTAAAGTGCCTATATAGGTTGTTTAATATGTCTTTTTTGTTGATTTATAGACTGTTGTCTTTATAGTTGTTGCATGTCGTGCAGACGCTTATAATATCCGTTTTGTGCAATAAGCTCCTCGTGTTTGCCACGCTCTACTATTTCTCCCTCAAACATAACGCATATAACATCTGCATTCTTAATTGTTGATAGTCTGTGAGCAATAGCTATTGTGGTGCGCGTCTTCATTAGTCGTTCTAAAGCCTCTTGAACAAGTCTTTCAGACTCGGTATCTAATGCCGAAGTAGCTTCATCTAGTATCAATATTGGAGGGTTTTTAAGTATTGCACGTGCTATACTTATGCGCTGACGCTGACCACCCGATAGTTTGCTTCCTCTATCTCCAATGTTAGTGTCATATCCCTCTGGCTTTTCCATAATAAAGTCGTGTGCATTGGCAATCTTTGCTGCTTCAACAACTTGTTCCATTGTTGCACCCTCAACACCAAAGGCTATGTTGTTGAAGAATGTGTCGTTGAAAAGTATTGCATCTTGGCTTACGCTACCAATAAGCATACGCAGGTCTTTAACCTTTAAGTCTTTCAAGTCTGTGCCATCTATTGTTATGCTTCCACTGCTTACATCATGATAGCGAGGTATTAAGTCTACAAGTGTAGATTTACCAGAGCCCGACTGTCCAACAAGGGCAACCGTCTGTCCTTTCTTAACAGTCAAGTCAATGTTTTTCAATACTTCACTTCCAGACTGATAGCTGAAAGAAACGTCATTAAACTTAATATCGTCCTTAACATCTGATATTCTTACCGGATTCTCTATTTCAGTAATCTTGTCTTCAGCTTTAAGTATCTTATCAACACGCTCCATTGATGCCAAACCTCTAGGTATGTTGTAGCTTGCACGAGAAAACTCTTTCAGCGGATTGATAACACTATAAAGTATAACCATATAGAAGATAAAGGTCGATGCATTTATGGTTGAGTTGTCACTAAGTATAAGTGCTCCACCAAACCACAACACTGCAACGATAAGCAATGTTCCAAGAAACTCGCTCATAGGGTGAGCTAATGCCTGACGTGTAGATACTTTGTTTGATGCTACTCTTAAACTGTTGCTACACTCAGTAAACCTTTTTACCATTCTTTTCTCTGCTACGAAGGCTTTTATTATTCTCAAACCGCCAAGCGTTTCTTCCATTTGAGATAGAGTATCGCTCCATTTCTCTTGAGCATCTAATGATTGGCGTTTCAGTCTACGTCCTATACGCCCCATAATCCACCCCATTAGAGGTAGGACTGTTATTGTAAACAGAGTCAATTCCCAACTTGTAATTATCAGAGTAACAAAGTAGAACGATACAAGTATAGGGTTTTTAATCAGCATGTCAAGTGAGCTTGTGATTGAGTTCTCCACTTCGCCCACGTCGCCACTCATTCTTGCCATGATGTCGCCTTTACGTTCTTCCGAGAAAAAACCAAGAGGCAGGCTCACAACTTTAGAGTATACAAGTACACGTATATCTCTGACAACTCCTGTGCGGAGTGGAATCATTATGGCAGATGAGCCGAAATAGCACGACGTCTTTAAGAAAGTCATCACTGCAAGGAATATTCCTAAGAACAAAAGTGTTGTTGCTGCTCCGTGAGTGCTTATCAGTTCCGACACATAGTAGTAGAAATTGTTTACAGCTACTTCTTTCATGCTCGCGCTACCCCATTCCATGTAGGTGTATGTAGTGGTTGAGTTGCCTGTTTTGAATAGTATGTCCAATATTGGAATCAACAGAGTGAACGAGAAGATGTTGAATACTGCAGACAGAATGTTTAGTAGTACTGCAAAGAAAACGTATCTTTTGTATGGCGCAAGAAAACGCCTCATCACTCTCAAAAATTCTTTCATATATCAGTGTGTGTTTGTCTTTTATTAAAGCCTTATATTATAGCTGTTTGCAAACTGTATATACTTTGCTTGGCAATGATATATAGTTTGCATATTGGCTATATATAGTTTGCAACTCAAGTGTCTATACTTTGCTTTTTATTTCTTTTTCGCTTTGCTTTTGGTTGTAGTCTTTTTCTTTGCCGGCTCTTTACTGTCTTTTTTGATAATGTCCATACATTGCTCCAAAGTTAAGTCTTTTGGCTCCATAGTCTTAGGTATCTTATAGTTCTTGCCATCATAAGCTATGTATGGTCCAAAGCGTCCGTTTAGCACTTCAACCTTAGGTTCGGT
>JAUMWZ010000135.1 GCA_030529405.1 Bacteroides sp.
CTTCAACTTCCGATTTCACCATGTTGTACAGTGCTTTTTCAACTTCCTTATCTGAGTTTTCCATATCTTCTACAATACGGCATATCTTGAAGGCGTTTTCTTCGCTTTTCTGCATATACTTTCTTATTGCAAGCATAGCGGCATTTACTACATTATATTTATTTGAATATACAGCTGTCATTACTTGGCTAATAAACTCATTATAAGTTCTTTCGTCCATATTATCTTTCTTGCTTATAAGTCTTGCTATTGTCAGATAACCGCATACTTGAACAAACTCCCTGCTGTCTGATATCCACTGAAAAGACATACTTGGTGCGTAGTCAAGATGTTGAAACAAGTTCATGCAACAAACCTCTGCTATCTCGATGTTGTTTATGCTTTCCACCCATATATTAGCTATGTCTTTGCAAAAACTATCATGTGGTTGCAGTAGGGTAGCAATGATTTTACATTCCCTTATATCTTCCTTCCACAAAGCTTGAGCTAGCTCGTGGCTTTTCTCATATTTAGCTGCTATCTGTTTTATGCGTGGTATCTCAACACCAAAATTAACTCTGTAATTGTATCCTTCCTTTCTCATGTTGGTAGATACAATACCGTTCATACCAAGCCTAAAGTCAGCTTTTATCTGTTTTACTATGTCGTGTGTGTTCACTGTTCTAATTGTTTATTGAAGGTAAGTTAGAGTAATCTCTGCTATATCTTAGCATTTGAGTTGTATAGTCCTCACCATACTCTATTTTTATATCTGTTATATTACCAAATTCATCTCTCACTGCCTCATATTTAGGGTTTACAAATCCCTTGTATGGCGACAGATTGAGTGCTTTGTATCTATCTAATATCTCTTTGTGAAGGTCTAAATCTATCTTGACAGCATATTTTTCTACAAGATTTTTAGCAGACTCAATATCTCCGGTAGACTTAATTCTTTGTATCTCTCTTAATAGTTCGCCAAATAGTAGACGAAGTTTTTCGTAGTCATTGACCTTTACAAACTTCTTATTGTTGTTTGTTACAATCTCAACAACTCCTTCATCTCTACCTTTTTCATACACCCACTTTGATATAAGCTGTCTATTTCTCATGTGAGATTCTTCTATGTCTTTGCCCAAGTCTATTCTTGTCAGCTGAGTCATCAAACCATTCATTAAGAACGAGTAATATTCTGCTTTGTAGGCTTCTGTGTTAGGTAAAAGTCCAAGTTCTACTAACTTTCTGTCTGCCATATAATACAATCCGAACAAATCTGCTCTTGCTTCTTCTATTGTTGCACCATAGGCTTTGAGTGCATCTGGGTCAATTCCCTCGAGAAGTCTACCCGAACCGTGCCCCAAGCATTCATGCAGGTCAGTGTGGAGGTTGCTTGTTATCTCGCCATACTTATTAAGTAGTTCTCTTGTTTCTTCATCAATCACAAACTCATCATAGAAGCCGTTGCCCTTGCTTGCTTTATGATATGCGTCAGTAATATTTTCTATTGTTACAGACTTAGAACCGTGTTCTGCTCGTATCCAGTTAGAGTTTGGCAAGTTTATTCCTATAGCAGTTGCAGGATATAAATCGCCAGCCAATATAGCTGCTGTTATTACCTTTGCAGAAACACCTTTTACGTTCTCTTTTTTATACTGTTTGTCGGTAGGAGAGTTATCCTCAAACCACTGAGCATTATTACTTATAATCTCAGTTCTCTTTGTTGCTTCTTTATTTTTGAAATTAACTAGCGACTCCCAGCTTGCTTTCATGCCGAGAGGGTCACCATAGGTTTCAGTAAATCCATTTACAAAGTCTATGTCAGAGTTTAAGTCTTCTACCCAAAGAATAGAATATTCGTCGTATTCTTTTAGATCTCCTGTTTTGTAAAAGCTTATAAGTTTATCTATTACAGCTTTTTGTTTGTCATTTTCAGCAACTTTACTTGCTTTCTCAAGCCAGAAAATAATCTTTTCAATAGCAGGGGAGTACATTCCTCCAATCTTCCAAGTTTGTTCCTTGATAATTCCGTTTTCTTTTGTAAGTCTGCTATTTAGACCATAAGAAATAGGGGAGTTGTCGTCCTTATTCTTCATCTTTTCGTAGAAATTCTCTACCTCTTCTTGCGTCAAGTCTTCCGAATAATAGTTGCAGGCAGATGTTTGTATCAAATCTTCTCCTTCTGTTTGATTTACTCGTTTATATAGAATTCCCGGATTAAATATTATGGGGAAAATCTTCTCACACCATTCTTTTTCTGAACTATAACCTTCTAACGGTAAAAGATTTAACGGAATAGAATTGATGACTGACTTTAGGTAGCTCTCCGAAAAGCCAGGCTCAAATTTCTCACAACCATAGTGGTGGTGGATACCGCTAGAGAACCATACTCTCTTTAGATATGTAACGAGGTTTATGAACTCCTCACTCGTTCTGTCGCCCTTATAGTTCAGAAATATTGACTCTAGCATTCTACGAATTGTAAGATTATATCTACAATTCTGATCGAACAATATGTCTCGTCCGTGCAGAGCCGCTTCAGATAGGTAATATACCAACTCTTTCTGTTTTAGTGTTAGCTCCTCAAATTTTGGAACTTCATAATTAAGTATCTGTATGTCTGCAAATTTTTCCATAGTGTTTCTGAAAATGAAAATTGAATGAAACATTCTCTCTGAATGTCCTTATTTTTTGATTTTCCAATTCATATACAGTTTAATTATTGACTGTATATAAATTCAAAATCAACTGTATATACTTTAGATGTTAAATATATACAGTTGATGAAGTGTCTGATAAATAAATGTTTAGATAACCCCGATAATCTCTTTCACAGAGTTGAACTTATGTCTTTCAAGATATTCTCTTATACCTTGCTCTACCTTTATAGTTACGGTCGGGTCTATGAAGTTTGCAGTACCGATTTGTATAGCAGATGCACCAGCAAGCATAAACTCTACGGCATCTTTCCAATTCATAATTCCCCCCATTCCTATTACCGGAATTTTCACAGCCTTAGCAACCTGCCAAACCATTCTTAACGCAACGGGTTTAACAGCAGGACCAGACAAACCTCCAGTGATGGTGGAAAGTATAGGTTTTCTCTTTTCTGCATCTATTGCCATACCTAACAGTGTGTTTATCAGAGATACAGAGTCGGCACCATTGTCTTCTGCTGCCCTTGCAATCTCTGTTATATCTGTTACGTTTGGAGATAGTTTTACTATCAAAGTTTTGTCATACACCTTTCTAACCGCACTAATCACCTCCGAAGCTGCACATGCTGAAACTCCAAACGACATTCCTCCTTTCTTCACGTTAGGACAAGAAATGTTCAACTCAATAGAAGGTATCTTGTCAAGTGAGTTTATCTTTTCTGCTGTCTCAACATAATCTTCTATTGCAGAACCTGATACATTGACAATAATGTTAGTATCTATGTCCTTAATTCTTGGGTAAATGTCGCTAATGAAATAATCAACACCCTTGTTTTGCAAGCCCACTGCGTTTAGCATTCCAGATGGTGTTTCTGCCATACGAGGATAGGGGTTACCTTCTCTGTGATGAAGTGTGGTGCCTTTTACTAATATTCCACCTAACTTAGATATATCAATAAAGTCTGAAAATTCCTCTCCATAGCCAAAAGTTCCAGATGCTGTCATCACCGGATTTTTTAGCTTCATTTTTCCTATCTCTATACTTAAATCTGCCATAGTAGTTTGTTTATGTTGAATATAGGTCCTTCAGTACACACACAGATATGACCTTTGTCGGTATTCTCCACACAACAAAGACACGCACCAATACCACAAGCCATAGTGTTCTCAAGAGATACTTCGCAAAATATGTTTCTTTCTTTTGCATACTTAGCTATTGCCACCATCATAGGCTTAGGGCCACAGGTGTAAATCTTATCAAATCGTTTGGTTTGTAATATCGAGTGGTTTGTAACATAACCTTTCTCACCGAAAGAATTGTCTTCGGTTGTAGTATAGACCTCTCCATATTTGCTGAATCCATCTAATTGCAATAAGTCGTTTTTGCTTCTTGCTCCAATAAGGAATGAAGGTTTATATCCTTTTTCTTTAAGCTCTTTCCCAAGATAAAGCATAGGTGCTATTCCCACACCACCACCTACAAGTAGCAGTTCTTCATCTTTATTCTCGCCAATGGTAAATGTATTTCCTAATGGTAGGAGAGTATCAATTGTTTCTCCAACATTAACTTCCGAGAGGCTTTTTGTTCCTTCTCCTATTATCTGTATCAGAAACCACAGCTCGTTATTCTTTCTGTCTACAAAGTTGATTGATATTGGCCTCCTAAGAAAAACGTTAGGGTTTTTGTCCACTTTCAATTCTGCAAACTGACCTGGTAATATATCAGGTAGAGTAGAGTTAGACCTTAGTTTCAGTAAAACATAACTGGAATTCAGTTTTTTGTTTTCTGTAACTTCCAAGTCCATAATAAACTTCTTCATATCTATTGGTAATATAGGTAAGTGTTATCTTT
>JAUMWZ010000136.1 GCA_030529405.1 Bacteroides sp.
GCTTCTCTCTGGTGCAACTTAGCATTAAGAACGTTGTGATCAATATGTCTTAGAGTAAGCATTTTGCTCAACATCTCTGAGATTTCAACCGAAGTGGTACCAACAAGTACAGGGCGTCCAGCCTGAACAAGTCTTTCTATCTCTTCAATAACGGCTTTGTACTTCTCACGTCTTGTTTTGTAGACCCTATCATTCATGTCTTTACGTGCGATAGGACGATTGGTAGGAATTACAACAACATCAAGTTTGTAGATATCCCAAAGCTCTCCAGCTTCTGTTTCAGCAGTACCTGTCATACCAGACAGCTTATGGTACATACGGAAGTAGTTTTGCAGAGTGATAGTAGCGAATGTTTGAGTTGCATCTTCTACTTTCACACGCTCCTTAGCCTCTATTGCTTGGTGCAAACCGTCAGAGTATCTTCTACCCTCCATTATACGTCCAGTTTGCTCATCTACAATCTTAACTTCTCCATCAATAACAACATACTCGTCATCTTTCTGGAACATAGTGTAAGCCTTTAACAGCTGGTTGATTGTGTGAACGCGTTCAGATTTTATAGCATAGTCATTCAACAATTCGTCTTTCTTATTAGCCTTGTCCTCGTCGCTTAGTTCAGTTTTTGATTCTAGTTCTGAAAGTTGAGCAGCAATATCAGGCAAAACGAAGAATGATTTATCTTCCGAGTCAAGGCTTATCAAGTCAATACCTTTATCTGTTAGGTCTACGCTATTTATCTTCTCATCTATCACGAAGAATAAAGGCTCTGTAACTTCATGCATACGTTTGTTGTTTTGCTCCATATATATTTCTTCGGTCTTGAGCATACCAGCCTTTATTCCCTGTTCACTTAAGAACTTTATTAGAGCCTTATTCTTTGGAAGACATTTGTGGCTTCGGTACAAAGATAAGAAACCTTCTTCGACTTTTTTCTTGTCTTCAGATGCAATTAGTTTTTTTGCCTCAGTGAGATATGTTGTAGCTAACACTTTTTGTGCTTCAACAAGTTTTTCCACCAAAGGTCTTAATTCTTCAAACAGCTGTACATCTCCCTTTGCAACAGGACCTGAGATGATAAGAGGAGTACGCGCATCATCAATCAAAACAGAGTCTACCTCATCGACGATGGCATAGTTATGCTTTCTTTGCACAAGGTCTTTAGGAGATATTGCCATATTATCTCTTAGGTAATCGAAGCCAAACTCATTGTTCGTACCAAATGTGATATCTGCCAAGTAAGCCTTTCTTCTTTCGTCTGAATTAGGACGGTGTTTATCAATACAATCTACACTAAGTCCGTGGAACATATATAGAGGTCCCATCCATTCCGAGTCACGTTTAGCCAAATAGTCATTTACTGTTACCACGTGAACTCCATTACCTGTTAGGGCATTCAAGAATACTGGTAATGTAGCTACAAGAGTTTTTCCTTCCCCAGTTGCCATTTCTGCAATCTTACCCTTATTTAGTACAACTCCACCAAACAGCTGAACATCGTAGTGTACCATATTCCACACTGTTTCGTTTCCTCCTGCTACCCATCTGTTCTTATATATTGCTTTGTCGCCTTCTATTCTGACAAAGTCTTTAGTTGCTGCAAGTTCTCTGTCAAAGTCAGTAGCTGTAACTTCTATTTCCTCGTTACTTGCGAAACGTTGTGCAGTAGATTTAACGATAGAGAAAGCTTGTGGAAGAATTTCTTCAAGTGCCTTTTCATACTTTTCAAGTATTACTTTCTCCAACTTATCTATTTCTGCAAAGACAGGTTCTCTTTCGTCTATATCAAGTTCTTCTATACTGTTTTTCAGTTCTTCAACTTTTGCAGATTCTTCCTTAGCAGAGTTTTTAATATACTCTTTCAGTTCTTGTGTTTTTGCTCTTAACTCATCGTTGCTGAGTGCTTCTATGCTTGGATACGCAGCCTTAACTTTTTCCACCCAAGGCTTTATTTCTTTCATATCTCTCTTAGATTTGTTTCCAAAGAGAGCACTCAATATTTCATTAAATCCCATATTATATTGTTATTTATATTATTATCATTTTGTTTTTTATTGTTGCAAAGTTAGAAAAAAGCATCTGTTTATTGCAACACGACTTTCTTTTTACAGTTGCTTTTATTGTAGTGATTTTTCGGTGCAGGCATTAGGTCCTCTAATCCTTATAGCAGCACATACTGTCGGTGCAATCTGCCTTACGTCTATTCTGTCTGTTATCTTTGCAGACGGAATATCTGCTCCCATAATAATAAAAGGAGTAACAGTTGCATTCCATCTTTCTAACTTTTTGATTGAGTTTTCATGTTGTCCCACATAAAAACCAGGTAACACCTTTATATAAATATCGCCTGAGCAAGATGGGTTGTAAGCATTTCTTATCTGCTCAATCTCTTTATTTCCCTCGCCTCTATCTATTTGTTTGGCTGTGTATGCTCTATAAACGCCGTTTATTTGAGATACAAATTCTTGGCTCTTAGATATTACTTCTTCAAGATTTAGTTTTTTCTTTTCTATGAAAACCCTATCAAAGTATATCTGATTGTTTATTATCTCACTTATATATTGTCCATCACCATAGCTAGCCATGAGATACATATTGAGCAAAGCCTTTACTCTGTCATAGAAGAAGGCTTTCTCTTTTTCCGTCTGAACGATAGCCTCTTCTTTATCAACATATCCTGTAGAAGAAAGCACAAAAACAACATTTCCTTTTCCTGCTTGTTTTTCTGCCTTGCTGATAACCCTTTCTATGTTTTTATCTAATCTGACATAAGCATCTTGTATCTCTACCGCGCTCGCACCGTTTGTTCTTGTATATTGCCCTGCATAATACCCTACGGTAATATAGTCTGTTACTTCATCAAGCCCAACACCAGCAAAACTTATGGCTTGCTCTGCTATGTCGCTGACCTCATCATTTATAATTGGACTTTGTTTTATCCTTTCATATTGTGCTTTGTTAGCTATATCAAACGAGTGCTTAAATGTTTCTTGCGCTCCGCCATTAGGCATATACTTATACATAGCCAATGGATACATCGGTTGCCATACAGAGTTGCCCCCATTACCGTTTTTACCTTTCTGCTCATTGTGTCTGTTTGCCCAATAAGGGAACTCACCATAGAAGGTACTTCCGCTCCATCTGCCATTATCTTGATTATACCAAAGCGCCACATTACCTTTTTGTCCTGCCGATATTATTGCTACATCTTGTTCAGGCGCAATAGATATTACCACAGCTTTATTGTCTGTTGCATATTTAAGCTCGTCAGTTATTGTAGAAACCTTTAAGTTTCTTGCCGAACTTCTTTCGTTAGTGTAGTATCCGATGAAGCTTTCATCATAGGTTGCCCCTACTGTTTTATACTTGTTTCTTTCTATCCATTGGTTAGAAGTTATACCGTTTACATTCGGCATGCTACCTGTGTATATTGCCGCAACACTTGCTGCTCTGTTCACATCTGCATACGGATAGTCCACATTGGTATATACCCTACCCTCTTTCATCAGCTTTTTCAGCCCGCCATCGCTATATAGTGGAGAAAACATCTCCATATAGTCTGTTCGCAGTTGGTCTACAACGATGCTTACCACCAACCTCGGATTTGGGTTGTTGGCATACAACTGCATGTTGCAAACAACAAGTGCAGAGATTATACCCCCTATAACTCCTTTTACCTTATTCATTTATTATGATGTAATGTCTTTATTCTTTTGTTTATAAATATGCTAGACACTGTTCTTAGCAATACAGTTGTCAGTGCCAGAACCACAGCAAAGTCTATCGTTTGTGGTAACAACCACGACAACAATATAAATATAGCAACAACTGTGCCATAAATAACTCTATCGGCAACAAGCTTGTTTCTAAAAGATTTTATAGCAGAAGTCAGGGCTAATATCACTACCAACGGATTGCAAACTATAACCAATAGGTTGGTAGATGTAGTTGGGTGTTCTGAAAAGAAAAACAAAAACGACAGTATGCTACCTGCTATTGCAACAAGAGTATACAACAGAGTGTCGTAAACCCAAAAGTATCTGCCTTTTCTGTATTCATATATTGTAAGCACAACGCTAAATATCAGCAAAATGAGGAATATAAATATAGGGCTAAGTCGTTGTTCTTTTTGAAAGCTGATGATATATTCCGGTTCTACAACAACAGTTTTCTCAGCGCAAAGCAGTTGTTCTTCTCCACCTCTAACCACCTTTGCTCTTTCAAAAGCACTCATCAGTTCCATTGGCACAAAACATCTTTCTCTGTCCGTCATAACCCTATCTGCCCCGTATCCGATACACACTGACATACTCAGCGAAGACCAGTTGTCTGTTCCAACATACTTATATACCATATCCCTGAAACTCTCTTTACGTGATGGCTCAAGAATAATTTTGCTTCCAATGGCTTCTTCTATCTTATCAACTATTCTCGTTGCGCAGTTGTCAAAGAAA
>JAUMWZ010000137.1 GCA_030529405.1 Bacteroides sp.
GAGCAAAAACCAATGAACTAAAGAGAACAAGATAGATAAAGACGGTCAGTTTCTTCATAGTACTAATAGTTTATTGATAGTGATATTATGTATGTCGCAATAAATCTATAAACATTTATGAAACTCAACAAATAAAAGTAACTTTTTTTTACAGAGGTAAAGAAAAATATTCAATATTGTGTTTTATAACATAAAAAGTAGCAACCGGGCATAAGAAAACTTTGAATGAAAACTATATATAGTCAATAAATCGACTATATATAGTTTGGAAATAAACTGTATATGGTTTGCAAGTCAGCTGTATATAGTTTGCAAACATGGCGATATAGGACTGTGTGAAGGCAATAAACATAAGATATCAGGGATAATAAGAAAAAAGAAAACGATAGTTATAGCTAAGTGTTAGCTATAACTATCGTTTGTGCTAAGATTGCTACACACTACTGCAATAAACAATCTTATATTTTGTGTTTAGAAACCAAGAATTACATCTCAGGAGAGAACATAGGGTCCCACGCTGGTAGTCTGATTGGTTTTTGCTTAGCTAGTTCCAACAGTTTGTCTGATAGATATTTTGTTTCAACAACAAGACGGAATGTATACTCATCAAACCATTTGTCTGTCATTATAAGGTGACCTTTGTAGCCATTTGTAGCTCCCCAGCTGTTTTCTACCATCCATTTAACTGGCTTACCGTCTTTGTCCAAGTCAACAGCCATAAGTGTCATTGCGTGACTTGAACCACTGGCAAAAGTCTTGATGCGTTGAGTTTTGTCCATAGTGAAGGTTGTTCCAAGTAGTGAAGCATAGTCGTAGTTGTTCAAATCTAACAATCCTCTTTCTGAATTTAATTCTTTTCCAACATCGCAAGAGTAATACATCATTGTGTTATCTTTTAACGACTTTATTGCCGCCTCTTTAATGTCTTCAATAGGAAGGTTTAGATATTTCCAGTTGTGTCCGTCGTATGTGTGTCTGTCATAATCTATTTCGTAAGTTTTGTAATACTCACGTGTAGGGTCGTTCATCAACAACACATAGTTTGTTATAACATTCTTGTGTCCGTATTTTTCAAGGAATGACATCGGAGTGTATGTTTCTGTACTTACTTTTTCTCCTTTAGAATTGTATTGAGTCCAAGTGAATTCTGTTGGAGGCACACCAAAGTTTAGTGCCAATATGCGATATACTGTTGCCAACATCTTTGTTTTTTCTCTTTCAACGTCTGCTTGTTTTTTGCCTTTAGCAACCATATCGCGGAGCTGAAGTCCCCACTCTCTTAGTTTAAGTGTAAGTATTCTAGCTACAGTCGATGTGTTTTCTGTGCTGTGTGTTTCTGGCATCACTCCTTTAGGAACTAAGCCGTATTTGCCAACTATATCTACCACCCCGGTGAATGTACCTCCGTCGCTTAGCGGATTCTTAAAGTGCCACTCCACCATCTTATCGTCCATAGGCTTCTTTGCAGTATCAATGACGCCTTGAAGGAATAAGTTTGACTTTTCTAATTGGTCATAAAAGAAAGAATAGGCTTGCGAGAATTCGAAAGCACCTAAGTCGAACTTGTCGATAGCCTTAGCACGCATAACATTCAAACCTGTAAACAACCAGCAACGACCTGAGCTTTTTTGTGCCGTAATTCCTTTAGATTTCACGAGAACAGAGAAGTTTGTGTCCATCTCCTTTAGATTGTCTTGGTTGAGAGCAAGCTTTTTCATATCTGTACCGCCTATTGCGTTGCGCAAAGACTTGTTGTGTGCATCGTCTTGATAAGACTTTCTCAATTCTTGTAGCATCTCACTGCTGATGCCACCTTTGTTTGATTGTGCATTTGCTGTAACACACATCGCAGCAAAGGCAAGTAGGGTTAGTGTTTTTTTCATATATAAAAAAAATTAAGGTTTATATTCTGTTAGACAGCAAAATACGCTCACCCACAAGGGAAGCATATAAAAACTAAATCTGAACTATATACAGTTGAGTTGCAAACTGTATATAGTGTGTTTTCAATCTATATATGGTTTACAAGTCAATTGTATATAGTTCAGAAATGGGCTCATTTTAGTATGAACGAGCAAATATAACTCTACACTTAGAAGGCTTGCCTGTTACCATACATTTACCTTCTTCTTTGTCGCCGTCAATGTAGCTGTTTAGAGGGATACATCTGATTGTTGCCTTCGTCTCTTCTTTCACTCTTTCCTCAGTTTCAGTAGTTCCGTCCCAGTGAGCAAGAATAAATCCGCCTTCTTCAATCTTTTCCTTAAACTCATCGTAAGTATCGACAGATATTATGCGAGAGTTTCTGTAATCCAACGCCTTCTTATATATATTGTTTTGAATATCTTCAAGTAGATTCTCAACATAGTCTGCTATGCCGTCACAACTTACTGTTTCTTTCGCAAGTGTATCTCTACGCATAACTTCCATAGTGTTATTTTCCAAATCTCTTCCGCCCATTACAAGTCTAACCGGTACACCCTTTAACTCGTAATCGGCAAACTTAAAGCCCGGACGCTTATTGTCTGCATTGTCGTATTTAACAGATATGCCACGCTTTTTAAGCTCAGCTTGTATGCCAGCAACCTTTTCATCTATTTGCTTTAATTGCTCTTCATTCTTGTATATAGGCACAATCACAACTTGAATTGGTGCCAATTTTGGAGGAAGAACAAGACCATTGTCGTCAGAGTGTGTCATTATTAACGCACCCATCAATCTTGTTGAAACTCCCCAAGAAGTAGCCCATACATGCTCAAGAGTATTTTCCTTGGTTACAAACTTTACATCAAATGCTTTTGCAAAGTTTTGACCCAAGAAGTGAGATGTACCACTCTGCAATGCTTTTCCATCTTGCATCATCGCCTCGATTGTATATGTATCTACGGCACCAGCAAAACGTTCGTTAGCAGACTTAACCCCTGTAACCACAGGAACAGCCATATACTTCTCTGCAAAATCTGCATACACGTTTATCATCTTAACAGTTTCTTCTCTTGCTTCTTCTTCTGTTGCGTGTGCAGTATGTCCCTCTTGCCACAAAAACTCTGCTGTTCTAAGGAACATTCTCGTACGCATCTCCCAGCGCATAACGTTTGCCCATTGATTGCAAAGTAGTGGAAGGTCACGATAAGAGTTTATCCAGTTTCTGTATGTATTCCATATTATGGTTTCTGAGGTAGGACGAATGATAAGTTCTTCTTCTAGTTTTGCCTCCGGATCTACCACCACTCCTTTTCCGTCTTCAGAAGTTTTAAGACGGTGGTGAGTAACGATTGCACATTCCTTTGCAAAGCCTTCAACGTGTTCAGCCTCTTTACTCAAAAACGATTTAGGTATAAGCATCGGGAAATATGCGTTCACGTGTCCCGTTTCCTTAAACATATCGTCAAGCTGACGTTGTATTTTCTCCCATATAGCATAACCGTATGGTTTTATAACCATACAACCTCTTACTGCAGATTGCTCTGCCAAGTCTGCTTTAAGCACAAGGTCGTTGTACCATTGCGAATAGTTTTCGCTACGCTTTGTTAAGTCTTTAAGTTCTTTAGCCATTATATCGTGTTTTTTTATTTACATCAGTTCGTCGTCAGACATTAGTCCGCAAAATTAAGAAAAACAGACGATAACAAAGCAAATCATATATAGTTTTTAGATTTACATAGAAAGATGAGCAGGAAAGAGAAATAGAAACAAAGAAAAAATGAGGTAATAACACCGTATGAAGTGTAAGACTTTTTATGTCAAAAAAGTTAGAAATACACATATATCATATATTCAAACAAAACAATATCATATTATATCATTCGCAAACCATATATCATTTGGAAATAAACTATGTATAGTTTAGAAGTCAGTTATATATAGTTGAAATGTAAATTATATATATTCTGTTTTTAAGGTATGCGTAGGCTATAACTAAAGGATATTAAATTAAAAACAAAAACTTCTCAGTTATTAAAGAGACACAGTATAACCCACTGGAATAGTTTATATATCTTTGTACACGATAAAACAACATACTACTATAGACAGTTCATGGACAAAACCAGTAATAAAACACACAACACAAACACACAGATAAGAAGAAATTTTTACAGCAATATATTTGTGCTAGTATTAAACATATTGGTGGGATTATATTATACACCCTATCTGGTTGATAGCCTAGGTCTGTTAGCATACGCTATTGTTCCGCTTGCCCTAATAATAAACCAAAGCATTGGAGTTGTATCTAATGCTCTTACTGTCGCTTTTACAAGATTCTATTCAGTATCTTTTCAAAAGAAAGATTTTATAGGAGCAAGCAAAAATCTATCTACATCTTTTATAGCTACATTTATTATAGCTTTGGCTGTAATACCTATAATGATATTATTCATTCTTAACATAGAAAAAGTATTTACTATACCAGAAGAATATATATCAG
>JAUMWZ010000138.1 GCA_030529405.1 Bacteroides sp.
ATAGGAGTTGATGTTAATACTCTCATCAGTCGTCTGCCAAACAGAAAAGGGAAAACAGAAGGCAAGCTAAAATTGAGTAAAACTGATGTGGAAAAAGTAAAGAATAACCAGATGCTTAAAGATAAAAACTGGAAAGCGATAACAAGATAATACTCGAAAGTGTAGTACATACAAACAGTCCGCTATGAATAGGAAACTTCCTTTCATAACGGACTGTTCTTTTTATATACTATGTCTTTGGCGTTTAGCCGATGTTTCTGCATCGCTTACGTATTCGCTTTCTCCATTTTATATGTGTATGCTTTTCTCATCACTACATATACCTTTGTTACAGAGCCTTATACAGCTTGTTTCTAAACCATAGACAACTGACTTGTAAACAATACACACTTTAGAGATAAACCATATATAGTCCATTTGCAACACATATACACTATGCAAAAAAGATGATGTAGATAAGGAAAAGAACACACATAGACAGAAAGAAAATGATAAGTAAATAGGAAAAAGCAAATATAAACCCGTGAGAAAACAAAATAACGACGGAGTGGGAAAAGTTATAGAAAATTAAATGAGGATAATAAAAAAAGCGAGTTCTTACGAACTCGCTTTTAATCGTCGTCTTCAACATCAAAGTCGAAAAACTCGAACGATGTAAATTCTTCAAGACTACGCCTATCTTTCTTTGTAGGGCGACCTGTGCCCTTAGCTCTATCTATAAAACCACTTATGCGACTTATCTCTAGAAGTTCAAGCTGCTCTGGAGCGGTTACGTTAATCATAGCTTCTGATGCCAATTTTGCACTTACACGCTTCTCAATGGGCTGAACCACCTTGAAAGAGTATGTTATGTGGTTTCGTCTTACTTCTACCACGTCGCCTTCTTTAACCATACGAGAGGGCTTGACATTTATCCCCCTCATCTGCACACGACCTTTCTTGCATTCTTCGGCAGCAAGAGTTCTGGTTTTGAAAATCCTCACTGCCCAAAGCCACTTATCTATTCTAGCCTCCACTGTAAAGATTATTTTTTATTAAACTGGTTCATTGTGATGTTTATTCCTGCTAAACAAAAACTTTTAATCATATCGCCTGCCACCTTTAACCTGTCGCCTATCTTACTGGATTCTTCTTCATTAAATTGGCTAAGAACATAGTCCACCTGCCCACCACGAGGGAAATCACTCCCTATTCCAAAACGTAATCGAGCATAATTCTGAGTGCCTATAATCTCTGCTATATTCTTCAATCCGTTATGCCCTGCATCACTACCTTTCGATTTAAGCCTTAGTTCGCCGAAAGGTATAGCCAAATCATCTACAACAACAAGTACATTTTCAAGCTCAATCTTCTCTTGTTGTATCCAGTAGCGCACTGCCATACCGCTGAGATTCATAAAGGTTGAAGGCTTAAGAAGGAAAATCTGCCTGCCCTTGATAGAGAAGTTGGTTACTGCTCCATATCTTTTATCTATAAAAGGAGGTATGCCAGCTTCCTTAACTAAAGCATCTAGCACCATAAACCCTACATTATGTCGTGTCTCGTGATAATCGGGACCGATGTTGCCCAAGCCCACTATGAGATATTTATTCATTTACTTCCGTATTTAGTTATTCATATATTAAAACAGTGGCAAAAGTATATAAAAAAGAAACGCAGACTAACAGATTTGGCAGTTCTATTCTACCCTATCCGCAAGTCTGCGTTATATTTACGCTAAAGTTTTATAGCTTATTACTTCTTCTTAGCTGCTGCCGCTGCTGCTGCCGCACCTCTTGCAGCACGAGTCAATTTAACTGCACATACAACTGCATCTTTAGCATTGATAAGCTCAAGTCCTTCGAAACTCAATTCGCCTACCTTGATTGTCTTACCAAGACCCAAGTGAGACACATTTACTATCAGTCTTTCTGGAATACTAGTATAAAGTGCCTTTACTCTTAGTTTACGCATTTGTAAAGCCATCTTACCCCCTGCCTTAACACCTTCTGCAAGACCTTCCAACTTAACTGGAACTTCCATTACGATAGGTTTAGCATCACTTATTTGGTAAAAATCCACATGAAGAATAGTGTCCTTAACTGGGTGGAATTGTATATCTTTCATGATAGCTTTTACAGCTTTGCCATCAATAGTAAGATTTACAACATAAATGTCTGGACTGTAAACTAGATTACGAAGAGAGTCTGTTGTTACTTGGAAGTGTACAACTTCTTCACCACCGTAAAGCACGCAAGGAACTTTAGCTTCTTTACGCATAGATTTCAAAGCTCTAGATTGCTCTGAAGAACGTTCTGCAATTTGTCTGCTAGAACCGCTTAATTCAAACGTTTTCATTGTTTAATTGTTTTTTGTGTTACTCTAATTAAGTTTTATCGCTCAATCTCCATCACACGAAATATGTGGATAATCACACGATTTTATTTAGCGGGTGCAAATATAGACAATATACAGTTACCACGCAAAATAATAATAATTAAAACTCTATGTCTATATCAATCTTTTCTGGATTATCTTGAGTTTGGGTTTCGCACACAGACGACTCACAACCGCATTCTGAACAAGCGACATCACCGTTTATGAATGAAATAGCTTGATTCAAACCTTCAACAAACTTTTCAAAGTCCTCTTTATACAAGAAAATCTTATGCTTTTCAAAACTTACCTGTGTCTCCTCACCCTCACCAGAAACAACTTTCTTACTCTCAGTAATGGCTAAAAACATCTCATCTTTTCTGTTTTTCTTCACATCAAGATAATATATCCTCTTGCCAGCTTTTATAGCTTTAGAAAAAACTATTTCTTTCTCTCCATTCGTGTTAAAAGTCTTTTTCTTAAAATCTTCCATAACTTAATTTGTATGCGTTTATTTCAGGGGTCAAAAATGAATATTTTTTCTCAGTCAAGCAAGCTTTTTAAGCACATTTTTAACACAAGCATTAAAAAAAGCGTTTACATGCTGAATATATGAATATTATTAGCTACTTTTGCAGTCCTCAAAATATTACACTAGATAAAAGTTATGATAAACAGAGCTCTTATACGTCTTAAAATTGTGCAGATAATATACTCGTTCTACAAGAATGAAGGTAGGTCAATAAACACTGCAGAAAAAGAACTTTCGTTCAGCTTGTCTAAGGCACACGATTTGTACAACCATCTCTTATATCTAATGGTAGAACTTACCAAATACAAGCAAAAGAAAATCGAAGCAGGCAAGGCTAAAAGAAACCCATCAGAAGAAGAACTCAACCCAAACACTAAGTTTGTAGACAATTTATTTATTAAACAGTTGGCAAACAACATCTACCTAAAAGAATATATTTCTAAACAAAAACGCACTTGGAGTGACGAGGAAAACTTCATAGAAGAGCTTTACAAAACCATCTCTGAAACAAAAACTTTCAAGGAATATATGTCTGCTCCAAAAGGAGGATATGAAGAAGATAAAGAGTTTTGGAGAAAAATCTACAAAGAGTGTATTTCTAAAAATGAAGAAATAGATAAAGTGCTTGAAGAACAAAGTTTGTATTGGAATGACGACAAGACAATCATCGACACATTTGTGGTTAAAACAATAAAGAAGTTCAAGCAAGAGGCAGGAGACGAACAAGAATTACTACCTGAATACAGAACAGATGAGGACAAAGAGTTTGCAATCAAGCTGTTTAGAAAGGCTATAGAACAGGCAGACCAAAATAAAACTCTGATAGAAAATCACATAGAAAACTGGGATATTGAAAGAATTGCCTTCATGGATATAGTTATTATGCAGATTGCCTTAGCAGAAATTATGAACTTCCCTAACATACCTATAAACGTTTCAATAGATGAATACGTGGAGATAAGTAAATGGTATAGCACACCAAAAAGTTCAGGTTTCATCAATGCAACACTTGACGCCTGTGTTAATAAACTAAAAAGTGAGAACAAGATAAACAAATTATCATAGTTTTGCCTTAACAATTTAATAACCCACAAATAATAGAAAGAATGAACTCACTAACTTTATTACAAGCACAGCCAGCTGGTGGTGGTGCTATGATGTGGATAATGCTGATAGCAATGTTTGCTGTTATGTACTTCTTCATGATTAGACCACAGAACAAAAAACAAAAGGAGATACAAAACTTCAGAAAGACCTTGGAGGTAAATCAACAAGTTATAACAGCAGGCGGAGTATATGGCACTATCAAAGAAATAGGCGACACATACGTAATGCTTGAGATTGCTAACAACACAAAAATAAAAGTAGATAAGAATTCAATATTCTCATCTTACAACGCTGTTAATGGCGAGAAGAAATAGAATATAAGATTAGTCACAAAACCTATGAGTAGATGATAGGTAATACTGCTAAACGCTTATATAA
>JAUMWZ010000139.1 GCA_030529405.1 Bacteroides sp.
TGTTACCATTTTCTAGCCTTGTTTTGTTTGTGTTTCTGATGAAGATAACTACCCTCGCTACTCCTATTATATAATGTATGGCTGTAAGCAATGCTCCTATTGCGTATATTGCTACTATTACTGTTGCTAGTATGTGTGTGTCGTTGGCTGTTGTTTCTTGTTCCACTGGCAGTTCGGTTGTGATTGTTGCAAACAGGAGTTCAAGTTGCTCTATGCTTATCATATATGTTTCTGGCTCAAGGAGTGTAGATGTGTAGCTTTGCATAAAAGGAAAGACGAAAGCCAAGACCACCATTGCCATAAGTGCAACTCTGTTTACTCGGTGGAAAGTTTCTCTACCAAGCAGCAGCGAAAAACATAGATACATCAATGCAAGTACTATTGATGTTTTTACTATGTGTACGAAGAATATTCCCATAATATTGATGCGCGTTTGTGTTGTTTGTTATGCTTGTCAGATTTTTCCGTTCTCCACTTGCTCAATCAGTTTCTTTAGTTCGTCAATAGATATCTGTTCTTTTTTGACTAAAGAAGACACTACGTTTAGGTAAGAGTTGTTGAAGTAGCGGTTAATCACAGTTTTCAGTGTGCGCTGTCTGAACTCTTCTTCGCTCACAACGGCATAGTATTGGTGGCTGTTGCCAAAAGTGTGGTGCGATAGGTAGCCCTTTTCTTCCAGCCCACGTACTATTGTTGAAAGCGTGTTGAAATGAGGCTTTGGCTCATCATAAAACTCAAGCAACTCTTTAACAAACAATGCTTTGTTTGCCCAAAAATATTGCATCAATTCTTCTTCTTTTGTAGTTAGTTCTTTCATGTGTTCTGATTTTGTATGGCAAATGAACTAAAACTTTTAGTTTGAAAACTAATCTTTATAGTTAAAGAACTAAAAAATATAGTTGAGTTGTGCGTTTTCTTGGTTTTGTTGATGCTTTGATTGTCTTAAAGGTGTGTTGTTTTTGCTCGTTGTTTATATCTGTCTTGTATGGTTAGTGTGTTGATTTACTGTGTAGTATGGTTTGTTTTTGCAAAGTGTGCTGTATAAAGAAAAAGTGAACTATATACAACTGACTTCTAAATTGTATATAGTTCACTTCTCAGCTATATATAGTTTGTGTCTTGACTATATATAGTTTGCTTTGCCGTGAAATATTATGTTTTTGCGGTTTCTTGTGTCGTTGTTTCCGCTTTATGTTGTATGGCTATTCCAGCTCTATGCTGTTTTCTTTTTTCATAATCTTATATCTCCCGCCCTTAGGACTTAGTTCGAATGTGAAAAGTAGGTTGTCTTTTTTGTTTACAACAAGCAGTGCGCTGTTCTCTTCAAATCGGTTTAATAGAATTTCTGCATTGTCTTTGCTCACTTTGTTGTTGAATATGGTGCTGTCGTTTATCATTACAGACAGGCTGTCTCCTATAAACTTTTCGTCAATCTGTATGGCATATATCTCCGTAAAGCGTTGCTCGGGTTTTGCTCCATCTCTAAATCGGAAACTTATGTATATAAATATCACTACTATAACTAATACTGCAAATGCCAATAATCCGTTTCCAATCATAAACTGTTTGTTGGTGTTAAGTTTGTGTGCCATACGCTTTGTTTTAATTTGTTTATTACTTTCAGCAAAGTTATGCACAAGCACTCACAAAACCGCTAATAGTCAGATATTTTTTGCTTAATATTTTGATTTGGAAAATATTGTTGTTACCTTTGTGGCGAAATAAGCGATGAAAGGTGAGGGGCAATTAAGCTCCTTTTTTTGTTATAATAAACAAATCAAATGATAGAAAAAAGTACAATTTGTCAAGTCGTAAACGAGTGGTTGGAAGATAAAGAATACTTCCTCGTTGATGTAGCAGTAGATTCTTTTAACAAGATTCTGGTGGAGATAGATCATGCTGACGGAGTTTGGATTGAAGATTGCGTGGAACTCAGTAAATATATTGAGTCGAAGGTAGATAGGGAGATTGAGGATTATGAGCTTGAAGTAGGCTCGGCAGGAATAGGGCAGCCTTTCAAAGTGCTTCAGCAGTATTACATAAACGTTGGTAGTGATGTTGAAGTGTTGCTAAAGAACGGACAAAAACTAACAGGTGTGCTAAAAGATGCGGACGAAGAAGGAATAGTGTTGTCTGTAACAAAGAAGGTCAAGGCAGAAGGAGAGAGAAGACCGAAAATGGTAGAAGAAGACCTTCAGTATAAATATGAAGAAATAAAATATACAAAATACCTAATAAACTTCAAGTAACTATGGCTAAGAAACAAAATTATATGAGCCTTATAGACACATTTTCTGAATTTAAGGAACTGAAGAATATAGACAAATCGACACTTATTAGTGTGTTAGAAGAATCATTCAGAAATGTGATTTCTAAAATGTTTGGAACTGATGAAAACTTTAGTATTGTTGTCAATCCCGACAGTGGTGACTGTGAGATATGGAAAGATAAAGAAATTGTTGCAGACAATGATTTTACTGACCCAGAAACACAAATATCTCTTTCGGAGGCAATGAAGATTGACGATTCTTACGAAGTAGGAGAAGTTTATTCACACAAGATAATGTTCTCCGATTTTGGTCGTAGAGCAATTCTAACACTAAGACAAACTTTGGCTGCAAGACTTTTGGAATTAGAAAAAGAAAGTCTACACAATAAGTACCAAGACAAGATAGGTAAGCTTGTCAGTGCAGAGGTTTATCAGATATGGAAAAAAGAACTTCTTCTTCTAGACGATGAAGGTAACGAGTTGTTGCTTCCTAAAACAGAACAAATACCTGGAGACTTCTACAGAAAAGGAGAAACAGTTAGGGCGGTAGTTAAGAGCGTTGAAAACAGAAACAATCCACGAATAATTCTTTCACGTAGAGCTCCTGAGTTCTTAGAAAGACTTCTTGAAATTGAAGTTCCAGAAATAACTGACGGCTTAATAACAGTAAAGAAGGTAGCAAGAGAGCCTGGTAAACGTGCTAAGATAGCAGTGGAAACGTATGATGACAGAATAGATCCGGTGGGAGCATGCGTTGGTGTGAAAGGTAGCAGAATAATAGGTGTGGTAAAAGAGTTGAGAAACGAAAACATAGATGTTATTAACTACACTTCAAACACAATGCTATTTATACAAAGAGCACTTAGTCCTGCAAAGGTGACTTCTATGCGTATAAACGAAGAGGAAGAAAAGGTTGCGGTGTTCTTAAAGCCTGAGGAGATAGCACTTGCTGTTGGTCGAGAAGGGCTTAATATAAAGCTTGCAAGTATGCTAACTGGATATACGATAGATGTGTACAGAGAACTTGACGAAGATGATATATATCTTGAAGAGTTTGACGATGAGATTGACAGTTGGGTGATAGAGAAATTGCAAAGCGTTGGATATGATTCTGCATTGTCTGTGTTAAGAGCTCCGAGAGAAGAGTTGCTTAGAAGAACAGACTTTGAAGAAGAAACAATAGACGAAGTTATAAAGGTACTGAAGACAGAATACGAAGACTAACAAGTTGAGTGCTTATATGGAAAGCAGAGAGAAAGCGTAGTATTCTACAATTCGGTAATTCATTAATTAAAGAAAATTAGAGATATGGCAATAAGGCTAAATAAAGTAATAAGAGATTTGAATGTGGGAATATCGACAGCGGCCGATTTTCTAAAAAAGAAAGGATTTGATGTTGAAGCAGATCCAAGTACTAAGATTAGTGAAGAACAATATGACTTGCTGGCAAAAGAATTTGGAGAAAAGAACAAGACAAACGCAAAGAAAGCGCAAGATGAAAAGGTTATCAGCAAAAAAGCTAATGAAGTAAAGAAAGAATCAGAAGCAAAAGTTGAAGAACCATCTAAGCCTGCAAAAGTAGAAAAACCGAATGTAGAAGCTCCTAAACCTAAGGTTGTTGGAAAAATAGATTTGTCTAAGGTGTCAGCTCACAAAGAAGAAAAAACAGCTGTAAGCAGTGAACCAGCAAAACAACCTGAGGCGAAAAAAGAAGTATCTCTGAAGAAAGAAGAGCCTAAGAAGGAAGAAAAAACAAACAAAGAAGAACTGAAAAAACAAGTAAATACAGTTCATAAGTCAGATAAGGTTACTTTAGATGCAAAGTCAGAAGACTTGAAAACGGCAGAAAATAAGGTGGATAATAAGACTGAAATTAAGGAAGAACCAAAGTCACATAATATTGAAAAAGACTTGAAAACAGAAAAAGTTGAAGAAAAGGGTGCTGACAATGCTGATCAGCTATATAGAAGCCCTGCACCAGAATCTACTGTGAAGTTGAGTGTAGTAGGTAAGATTGACCTCGATTCTATAAACTCATCTACAAGACCTAAGAAAAAGTCGAAAGAAGAGAAGAAAAAGGAAAGAGAGGAAAAAG
>JAUMWZ010000140.1 GCA_030529405.1 Bacteroides sp.
CAAACTATATACAACTGACTCGCAAACTATATACAGTCTATAAGTCAGCTGTATACAATCTGCAACGCACATAAAAAGACGTTCGTTTAACTTGCTAACATACAAAGAGATAATCAACTTGTTATGCTTATCACACTCTTTCCGTTGTGGGTCTTTTCTATGTTTATCTGTGTAGTAATTTGTTCTCTCATTTCTTGTATATGCGATATCACTCCAATCTTTCTGCCTTGTAGCTGCAGTTGTTCGAGGGCTTGCATTGCCACTTGAAGTGTATCACTATCTAACGCCCCAAAACCTTCGTCAATAAACAAAGACTCTACTTTCAAGTTTTTGCTTGATAACGATGAAAGTCCTAGAGCCAATGCAAGAGAAATCAAGAATGTTTCTCCACCAGATAGAGAATAGACTGTGCGCACCTCGTTACACATATCACAATCTATAACTTCAAGTCCGAGAGTATTTTGTATCTGACGAAGTTTGTATCGTTTCGATAAGTATGAAAGATGTTTGTTTGCATGATGAAGAAGTATGTTAAGTGTATATCCCTGCGCAATAATCTTAAATCTCTTACCATCGTGACTACCAATAAGACTGTTTAGCTTCTCCCATTTCTCCGCCTTTACTTTAATCTTTTCGTGTTCAGTCTTTAGTGTTCCCACAATCTTTTCGTTCTCTGCGTTCTTGCGCAAGCGTTCTTTTATGCTACCTATATATTGGTCGTTTTCAGCCTTTGCTTGCTGTGCTTTGGCAATGAGTATAGGCAACAGGTCAGGTCTTTCTATCTGCTTATACTGTTGTTCCAACTCTTTTATTGAGTTGCTCATTACCTTTAGCTCGCCTCTTATTGCTGCAATCAGATTGCCATATTTCTCTGCCTCTGCCTTAGCTTTATCTATTGAGTCGGCAATATCTTTCTGACTCCTTTTTATATGCTCCTCTACCTCTTCGATGGTCTTACCTTTGGTTATTTCTGATACTTCTTGCCTTAGCGAATGTATATTTTTTCTTAGTTCGTCAATGATTGTATTGTCTTTATCTATAAGCTGTTGCGCCTTGTTTCTTTCTTCAGTTTTCTCTGCTATCTGCTTCTCTGCCGTTTCAAAAATACTTATACAACGTTCAAGCACTTTATGCTTTTCTGCTTTTTGCTGTGTCGTTTTTGTTTTTATTCCGTATTCCTTTGTCAGGTTTTTAAGCCTTTCTATCTCCTTGTCGATGTGTTCTAACTTGCTGATTATATTCTTTCTGCTTTCTGCCGATGACAGTTCTTTTTCGTTTCGTTCTATCTCTGCCGTCAGTTTAACGTTTTCTTCGCTTAGCAGATTATATCTAGCCCATTCAGTGTCATGTGTTTTTCTGACCTCTTCGTACTTACCTCTCGCACCTTCTAGCAATTTTTCGCTTTCAACATATTTATCTTCAATCTCCTTCTGCTTGTTTGCAAAGGGGTGATGTGTGGCTCCACAAACCATGCAAGGCTTATTATCTTCCAGTCTGTTGCGTAGTGCAGACACATCTTTGTTGCTCAGAGTGCGCAATAGTTCTGCATTTTTCGCTGCATCTTCATATATACTTTTGCGCTCCGCCAACGTTTGACTCAAACTCGTTAGTTCTTTCTTCAACCTCTCGGCTTGCTCTTTTTTCTCTTTAAGACTGTTTATCTTCTTTGTCTGTTCTTGCCACCTAACGAGCAGAGTGTTAAGCCTTCCACTTTGTTTCTCTAACTCCATGTCAGACAAACGTTTAATCTCGTCATAGCAAACTGTATTTACTTTGTTTTCAAACTCTATATCGTTTGCAAGTTGATTATATATGGTTTGCACATCAGCCATATACAGTTTACTTTCTGGGGTATCTATAATCTCTGATATGCGTGTTGTTGCATCAGCTTTTGACTTAGCAAGGCTTGCAATCTCGCTATCCTTTTGTTGCACAAAAAGGCTTCTCTCTGCATTGTTTTTCTCTATATTTTTCAGAGTAGAATCTTTCTCGACTATCGTCAGACTTATGCTTCTAACTTTCGCAAGTTCAGGCTCTTTTGTTTTCAGCCAATCCTCAAATTTCAGCTTTCTCTCTGCTTGCTCTTGCAGATATTTGCTTACTGTTTCCGTTTGGCTAAGCATTGTTTGCTCCTCTTTTTTCTTCTCTTGCAGTTTGGCTGTAATTGAGTTTATCTCTCTCACAACGTTAGCCTCCTTCGTAAGCCTATCTATACTTTTGTTTACCTCAACATTTTTTACCTCAACCTCCTTTAGGCTTTTCTCCAGATTGATTACTTCCTCGTCTGCAATAATTTCTACAGCCTGCATCTTGTTCTCTATGTCCGCCCTCTTTTCTTGCATATCTTTTGTTTTGCGATATACATTGATTGATATTAGCGAATATATCTCCGTGCCGGTAAGTTTCTCTAACAAGTCGCCTTTTTCATCTCCCTTTGATTTCAAGAAAGTAGCAAAATCATTCTGTGCAAGCAATACTGTGCGAGTAAACTGCTCATAGTTTAACCCCACTAGTTGCTCTATTTGGCATAAAATTTCAGTCTTTGTTCCTTGCACCTCACTATTGTCTGTAAGGCAAACAACACTCATAGAATATGATTGTATGTTACCTGTCGGCTTGTTGTTAGCTCGTTTTACCGACCAGCGAGAACGATATATTCTGCCATTGACTGCAACAAAGTCCACCTCTGCATATCCTTCTCCCGTTCCACGACGTAGCAAGTTGCGCACGTCGTTCTGTTTTATGCTCTTATCTGCTACATCTGACGCATCAACACTATCTGCTCCTTTGGCAAAACGAGGCACTTTGGCATAAAGCGATAGACACAAAGCATCTAGAATAGTTGATTTTCCAGCACCAGTAGCACCCGATATGGCAAAAAGCCCAGATGATTTGAGTGGTTCTTTAGTAAAGTCTATCTCCACACTACCCTCTATTGAGGTCAAATTCTTTAATCGTATGGCAAGTATTTTCATATAAATTCTATTCGTTTTCTACATTGTTTGCCTCATCATAAGCCTCAACAAACAACTCAGCTATATCGTCTGGCAGTTCAGACTGATATTTGTTTGAATATTCAAGTTTAAGGACATCGGCAGGAGATATATGTTCCAAACCTTTGTTCCATTTACTTTCTTCTTTTTCTATATTATTGCTTATGCCCTTAAACGTCTGTTCTATACGCACAAGACGATAATTCTTATCCTCTAGAACGGACATAATATTCTGTTTAAGCATAGGTTCTGGCTCGTCAAGCAACACTTTCACTTCCAGAAAAGGAGCCTCATCAAGGCAGTGAGGCAAGCTCTCTAGCTCTCGCATCACTTCTTTTATTGGAGCGCAAACACCATTGCTTGGCACACTGAGTAACTGCACTAATCGAGGAATGTATAGTTTTTCAATTCTTATCTCTCCTTTGTTTGGCAGGTCTACAAACACTACGCTGTGCTTATAGTTCTTTTCTGCAAACGACAATGGTATAGGGCTTCCGCTATATCTGATGTTCTTTTTCCCGCCAACTCTCTGCGCTTTGTGTATGTGTCCTAGTGCTACGTACGACAGACTATCGTCAAATGCAGAGGTGTTTATAGCGTCTAGCCCTCCAATTACTATTCTTTCGCTATGGTCTTTGTCTGCTATTTCTGCTCCCATTGTATGCAAATGTCCGACAGCAACAATATGATTTACACTTTCTGGCTTATTATTTTTCAGGAAAGATGAATATTCTTCGTACAGTCTTTTAACTCCATCAGTGTATTGATTGTCTGCATCTTTCACCATAGGATAATCTCCTTGTCTGACAAAGGGTACACACATACAAGCCACTCTATCCACTCCTTCGCGGTCTTTCAAATAGACTGTCATTCGGTCATATTCTATGCTTCCGTCTTGATGTTTAACAACATATCCTCTGACCTCTGTATTTGCAATCTCTAATATATATTTAGGTGCTTCCAAACGAGCTGCAGAATCGTGGTTGCCTGCTATTATTACAACCTGCAGATGAGGATTTTCTTGCGTAACATCGTGAATAAATTTGTAGAAAAGTCTTTGTGCCGAGGCTGACGGGTTAGCTGTTTCGAACACGTCGCCAGCTACGATCAACGCATCAACAGAGTGTTTCTTTATCTCATCTTTTAGCCATTTAAGGAAGTGAGTATGCTCTTCTGCTCTGTCATATCCAAAGAATGTGTGTCCTAAATGCCAATCGGCAGTGTGTATTATTCGCATATTATGGTCGGTTTTTCCGCTTTGTCAGTTTTTTGTTGATTAGCAAAATTACAAAATAATGAGTTCAACGCTCACAAAAAACATCTTTCAAAATTATCTGACTCAAATATTGCTTGCATAAACCATATA
>JAUMWZ010000141.1:0-2411 GCA_030529405.1 Bacteroides sp.
TTGCAGGTGAAGCTTCTGGAGATTTGCATGCTGCTGAGCTAATGAAAGAGATTAAGCAGGCAGACAAAGATGCACAGTTTAGATACTGGGGAGGTAATAATATGCAGAAAGAAGGTGGCACTTTGGTCAGACACTATAAAGACACTGCGTATATGGGCTTCATAACTGTGGCTATGAACATAAAGAAGATACTTGCAAATATAGCTTACTGCAAAAGAGATATAACTGAATGGCAGCCCGACACTCTTATTCTTGTGGACTACGCTGGGTTTAACCTAAGAATAGCAAAGTATATAAGTGAGAACACAGATATAGTCATTCAATATTATATCCCTCCTAAATTGTGGGCATGGAAAGAAGGACGGATAAAGCAGATTAAAAGATTTGTGGACAAGGTGTATTGCATCTTGCCGTTCGAGAAAGATTATTTCAAGCAAAAGCATAACTACACTGTCACCTATGTTGGTAATCCTACACTAAACGAGGTAGAACATTTCAAACAAAAAGAAGCTATCAGTAAGGAAGAGTTTATGCAGAAACACCGCCTTGATGATAGACCAATAATAGCAATACTATGCGGTAGCAGAAGGCAAGAGATAGACAGTAACCTGCCAATTATGCTACGTTCTGCCTGTAAGTTTAAGGACTATCAGGTTGTAATTGCTGCTGCTCCGTCGGTAGAACAAAGCTTCTACGAGAAATACACAAACAACACTTGCGCCAAGATTGTATTTAGCGACACATACAATCTATTAAACAACAGCAGTGTAGCTATAGTTACTTCTGGCACAGCAACATTAGAAACTGCCATCTTCAACGTACCTCAAGTGGTTTGCTACTATATGTCTTTCGGGTGGTTGGTAAACATTCTTCGCAAACTGTTTCTTAATGTCGAGCATATTTCGTTAGTAAACTTAATAGCTGAGAAAGAGGTTGTCAAGGAACTTGTAGCTAACAAAATGAACGAAAAAGAGCTTTACAGAGAAACACAACTAATCATCTCTGACCAGCAACATAAGAACAAAATACTGCAAGGATATAGCCTAATGAGAGAAAGGTTAGGCAACGATGATGCAGCAAAATGTGCTGCGCAAGAAATAGTAGAACACACAAAGAGCGGAAAAGCCAATAAGTAAACAGAACTAAACAGCATATATGCAAGTGGCAAAAACTGACGAAGTGGTGAGCAAGATGTGCAGAAACGATGTGCAAAGCGAACTGAAAAAGATAGAAAGCATAGCACAGACGGACTTGAACATGGCTTACAATGATATGCTAACAGTGGTTAGTAGCATAGTGATGCAATATATGTCCGACAAAAAGACAACTTACCCAACGCTTGCGGTATCTATAAAAAGCATCTGCAAATGCAACAATACAGACAAAAACACTACTAAACTTCTAATCAAACTATCTTCGAAACTGAAACAGATAGGCAATAACGAGAGAAAGCCGATATATGACGAACTAAAGCAAGATATAAGGCTTGTAGAAACACTCTCTGACATTGTTTTCCAAACTGTATATAGTCGAGATGTAAACCATATACAATCTACAGACAAACTATACATAACTGAAAAGTCAAGTAAGTACAGTTATCTAAGGATTATTGTATCAAGCATTGACGACACATATATATATGGTGTGTCTGCCGATATTGATGCTGAGGACATCAAGCTACGATACATCACCGAACAAACGGAGAGAAACCACCCCGAACTTAAAAGCATTGTAGAAGAACACACACAGATAAACATCATAAATCCAACGTTTAGCGACACAGAGTGTACAGCCGAGTTGGTCATTGTAGAGCCAGACTATCTGATAGACATATCGGCTGTGGCAAATTGCTTCGAGAATTATGGGGTGTCGCCACTTACCTATCTGATAAACAAGCTACGCCCAAAACCTAACACAAGCGCAATACTATTGGGAAACTTAGCATCTTATATACTTGATGAAGAGGTACACAGCCAAGACAATGAAGTGTCATATCACAAAATGATAAATAGCTACTTCAAAAGAAACAGCATACCATTTGTTACGTGTGAAGACCTTGACGATAGTTTCCACCTAAAAGCACAAGAACAAAGAAGAAACATAAAACAGATTGTAAACACTCAGCTAACAGAAAAAACAGACATTGAGCGAGCAATAATAGAGCCTTCATTCTTTTGTGAGATGCTTGGACTTCAAGGACGTATGGACTTGATAAGCGAAGATATGATGATGCTCGTCGAACAAAAGTCTGGCAAGAAAGACACGTTCTATAACAAGCAACAGTATAAACATTATGTTCAAGTGTTGCTATACTTGGCTTTGTTGCACTACAACTACAACGTTGAACACAGCAAAGCAGACTGCTACCTGCTATACTCTAAATATGCCGACGGACTGATAAAGCAACAATA
>JAUMWZ010000141.1:2511-4326 GCA_030529405.1 Bacteroides sp.
CAAGCATGGAACAACACTTTCAACGAGAAAAAGCAAAGTGGAAACATCATCTGTAACCTCACGATACACAACACAACAGACCATAAGGGAGAAAGTAGCAGTGAAGAGATAGAAAGCATTGTGTTAAGAAACTGTGGCAAAGACAATAACGACACGAGCAATTTCAGATTAGGAGATGTGGTTGTGGTATATAGATACAACAAAAACAGTCTACCCGATTTGCGAAACAGCATAGTACACAGAGGAACGATAACAAGCATATCGACCGAAGAACTGACAATAAAACTGCGCAACACACAGACCAATAAAAACATATTCCTTAATGACACTGAAAGCGCATGGAGCATAGAACACGACTTCATAGACTCGTCTTTTGGTGCCATATATCGTTCGCTGTTTTCTTTCTTATCTACAACCCCAAAAAGAAGTAATATTATTTTGGGAATTGACTGTACTGAGTTTGATTCTAAACAATATATAGTTGGGAACTACACTAAAGAGAGTTTAGACAACGAACATAATGAGATTGTTCTGAGGGCAAAGCAAGCCACTGATTATTTTATACTTATAGGCCCTCCGGGAACAGGTAAAACCTCTTTTGGAATGTTGAACATCTTGAAGGAAGAACTGCTTAGCAAAGAGGGCAACATACTTGTGACGGCATACACAAACAGAGCGGTGGACGAGATATGCAGTAAGCTAGTGGAAAACAACATAGATTTCACTCGATTAGGATTGAAAACAGCTTGCCCCGAGAGGTATATACCATTTCACATCGAAGAAAGAATAGAACACCTGTCAAAAGTAGACGAGATAAGAGAAAGCATAGCACAAACACGAGTATTTGTGGGAACAACTACGGCGGTAAACTCACACATTGAACTGTTTAGGCTTAAAAAGTTTTCGCTCGCAATAATAGACGAAGCATCGCAAATACTAGAGCCTCAAATTGTTGGAATACTATCGGCAACACACAAAGACGGCACAGAAGCTATCAAGAAGTTCGTTCTTATTGGCGACCACAAACAACTGCCAGCCGTGTGTTTGCAAAACAATGAGCAGGCACGAATAGACAGTAAGGAGCTGAAAGATATAGGCTTCGACAGTTGCAAGACATCACTTTTCGAGAGATTGCTAAGACAAAACAAAGGCACAAGAGCTATATATGAGCTAAAGAAACAAGGCAGAATGCACCCAGAGGTGGCAGAAGTTGCAAACAATCTGTTCTATGGTTCAAAGCTTAAAATAGTTCCGCTAAGTCATCAGAAAAGAGAGCTAGAGAAGAAAGAATATTGTACTACCAAACTTGAAGACACAGTTTGCAACAAAAGATTTGCTTTCATAGACTGCAAAGCTGAAGACTTTTGCACCAACAACAAAGTAAACACAGCAGAAGCAAAGTTGATAGCCAAGATAACAGCTTGTGTTTGGAACAGATATAAAGAGATTGGAAAAACATTTGATGCTGACACAATAGGAATAATAGTGCCATACAGAAACCAAATTGAAGAGGTAAAGAAACACATCAAAGAGCTTGGGATAGACGCACTAACGAACATTACCATAGACACAGTAGAGCGTTATCAAGGCAGTCAGAGAGAGGTTATCATATACGGCTTTACGGCAAGAAAGAAATATCAACTTGCTTTTCTCACAGCAAATACTTTCACAGAAGAAGGAGTGACTATAGACCGAAAACTGAACGTAGCACTGACAAGAGCAAAAGAACAGACATTCTTGGTGGGAGATAAAGACATTCTTGCCAGCAACAAAATATTTGCTCAAATCATTGATAAATATAGCGCATAAGTTGTG
>JAUMWZ010000142.1 GCA_030529405.1 Bacteroides sp.
AAAAGACAAAGATGTTTGCATCAGGCAAAAGAAAAGCTCCAAACAGAAACAAAACAAGAAGAAAAAACAACGTAAGGAACACATTTTTTGAGCCAAAGCAACATGAAATAAAGCATCATTGGAAAAAGATTTCAAAAAAAACTATCGTTAGCCAACAATTTGAGAATGATAAAATATGATTGTATGTAAAGTTTTTTATCTTTGCAGAATAATTAACCTATAATGATTATGAGTTACAATTTATTAAAAGGCAAAAGAGGGATAATATTCGGAGCCTTAAACGAGAGTTCGATAGCATGGAAAGTTGCTGAGAAAGCTGTACAAGAAGGAGCACAAATAACACTTACTAATACACCAATGGCTCTTAGAATGGGAGAGTTAGACCAGTTAGGCAAAAAGCTAAACTGCGAAGTAATTCCAGCAGATGCTACTAATGTTGAAGACCTAACAAAGGTGTTCGAAAAGTCAATGGAAGTGCTTGGAGGAAAGATTGACTTCGTTCTTCACTCTATTGGTATGTCGCCAAACGTGCGTAAAAAGCGTTCTTACGACGACTTAGACTATCGTATGTTAGACCAAACACTAGACATTTCTGCAGTTTCATTCCACAAGATGATGCAAGTAGCTAAAAAACTAGACGCAATGGCAGAATATGGTTCTATTGTTGCACTTAGCTATGTAGCTGCACAACGCACATTCTTCGGATACGGAGATATGGCAGATGCTAAATCTCTTCTTGAGTCTATTGCAAGAAGTTTCGGATATGTGTTCGGAAGAGATAAGAAGGTGCGTGTAAACACAATCTCTCAGTCGCCAACATTCACTACAGCTGGCTCGGGAGTTAAGGGAATGGACAAGTTGTTCGACTTCTCTGAACGTATGTCTCCACTAGGAAATGCATCGGCAGAAGAGTGTGCTGACTACTGTGTAGTTATGTTCTCTGACCTAACAAAGAAGGTTACAATGCAAAACCTATTCCATGACGGAGGTTATTCAAGCATAGGTATGAGCTTGGACGCTATGGAAGTGTATGAAAAGGGAATGGAGTGTAAAGAATAAAACAACACTACGCACATATAAACACTAAAAGGTTCAGAAGCAAAATGAACAAGACACACCTTATCATAATAGTTTTATTGAGCGCGGTTCTAACATCATGTTGGAACAGCAAAACAGCTTATGACCCTATAAAAGATAAGGTTACAATACATAGATTTGATAGGTTGGTAGATGAATATGTAAACAATGCCAGCCTATCATCTAAACAACAAATAACAATGGACTATCAACGTCCGACACAAATCCTTATAGAGAACGTGTTGATGATAGGCAAAGTAGACGATGACAATATACTACAAAGGCTTAGTTCATACTATAAGGACACCACAGTTGTAAGACTTTCTAAAGACATCAACAAGAAATTTCAAAACCTATCAGAACTAGAAATCTCTCTTTCTAAAGCTTTCTATTACATCAGAAAGAATATTCCGACGGTAAAACGTCCTTACATATACACTCAAAACTCTGCACTAAACGAGTCGATAATAGTGGAAGACTCGCTAATAGGTATTAGCCTAGACAAATATATGGGCAGAGATTACTCGCTATATAAGCAGTTCTATCACGACTATCAACTAGTGACAATGTCGCCCGACAGGATAAAATCGGACTGTTTGCTATACTACCTAGTTGGGCAAACACAACGACCAGACTACAAAGACGTGAAACTTTTGGGAATGCTTATGCACTACGGCAAGATTGTATATATAGCAAACAAGGCACTGAAAAACGAAAGTTTGGCAAAAACAATGGGCTATACGGAGAAGGAAGAAAAATGGTTGAAAGATAACGAAAGCAGAATGTGGCGACATCTGCAAAACACCGGAGAGTTGGAACAAGCATATTCACACTCAATGCGCAACTACATGCGCCCAGTGTCTGTAACTCTTTTCAACGGAGAATCTCCACAGATGCCAGGAATATGGATTGGAGGTAGGATTATAGAGAAATATATGTCTAACAACAATGATGTAAAGTTGAAAGACTTGATGTATGACTCTGACTACAAGACTATGTTTGAGAAGTCGGGCTATATGAAGTTTCACTAACAAGACGATACTAATTCCTCACATGGTTAGGCTATAACGGAGAGGCAGACATACTCGCCCGCAAAAACACTCTAACCACAAACAGAGATCAACCTGCCTATAAAACAAATACGCCTAAACAACACTCCTGCCACAGAAACAGTCAGTTCAGAAAACAATCAAACAGACAACAAAAACAAACCATACACAGTTTACATATAAACTATATATAGCTGACATCAAAAGTATATATAATTGAGAAGTTAGCAATATACAGTTTGCAAACCACACAAACACAGACAAAAACAACACCATATATATTCGGATATGCTAAAGAACACACTATACCTTTTGCCCGTTACACTTGGCGACACAGAAATAAATAAGGTTATTCCACAACAAAACATAGACATCATCAAAAACATAAAACACTATATCGTGGAAGACGTAAGGAGCGCAAGACGTTTCTTAAAGAAAGCATACGCTGAAATAAACATTGACGAACTGACGTTCTACACATTAAACAAACACACTACACCGCAAGAAATATCAACATATCTAACACCGATAAAAGGAGGAAACGATATGGGACTGCTTTCAGAAGCAGGTTGCCCTGCAATAGCAGACCCCGGGGCAGACGTAGTATATATGGCACAAACAAAAGGCATCAAAGTGGTGCCACTTGTAGGACCATCTTCGATCATAATGTCTTTAATGGCATCAGGATTTAATGGGCAGAGCTTTGCTTTCAACGGATACCTTCCAGTAGAACCAAACGAAAGAGCAAAGAAGCTAAAACATCTGGAAAACAGAATTTACGCTGAACATCAAACCCAAATATTCATAGAAACACCATACAGAAACGACAAAATGGTGGAAACAATAATAAGCTCTTGCAAGCCAACCACTAAACTTTGCATAGCAGCAAACATCACTTGCGACGACGAATATATTGTAACAAAGACAGTGAAAGAATGGAAAGGAAAGACACCAAACTTAGCTAAAAAGCCTTGTATCTTTCTCTTATACAAATAACCTCTTTGATGTGTTCAAACTCTCTCTCGAAACAAAGCGAAAACAGCCCTTTGCCAATGTTTGCTTTAATGTTTTCAATGCTCCAAAGCGTGTTTTTTTGCATCACAGATGGGTTTATGCTCTCTTCCGAATCAAGGTGAAGTGTGTATAGATATATAAGTCTGTTAGAGTTTTTGTCTTCATAGTGATGAAGTATGCTAAACACAGGTTGCACGCAACTCTCTTTTACTGCATCTCCAAGCACTCTTGTAATTGTGTCCGAAAGCATCTCGCCATACTTCACATAGCACTCTTTTGCTAAGTCTACACTACCATCGCCTAACACCGAAGGTATATTACGATTGCGCATTAGCACTCTATCGCCCACACAGATAGCTATCCTTACATAAGGAGTAATATAATCTTGTTTGCTATCTATAACCTCATAGGCTGGTGCCTTGCCTATCACTTCTCCCGACTTGTTCACTATTGGCATATACTCAACGTGTTTCATAGTCTTATTGAAATATCTTATCGCTATCTGATTCATCACAATAGCAAGCAGAAAAACAATGAGCGGAAACAACACGTAAAGTGTATAGTAGTTTTCTTCATTTAGTGTTTTACCAAAAATCATCACACCCGTAAGCAACAAGAAATGTATGAAAGCCAAAATCAAAACTATTCTTGCAGACACAACAGATGCTTCTGCCGACTGCGCCAAAAGGCTATTGCAACAGCACTGCTTCCTTTTTAGAAAAGAGGCTACAAAGGTCTTTCTGTTGAGGTAAAGAAAAGACAACGGAATCAAAGCCCCTACTTCTAGAGATATAGGCAAGCTACACTCTGCACAGAAAAGTCCACCTGCCAACGACATAAAAGTGAACAAAACAAGCACATAGGTAGATATGTACAAAATATAATTAGGCATAACCTTAGCCCTCTTCATATATATCGTTAGGCTAAGCGACACACTTATGGCTGTGCCAAGAAGTAGTGCCACCCTCTGATTTATGAAGAAACTAAAGATAATTGTCGCTATTATCGGCAAAAAACCTAACGACATATTATGCAGATATGATAGAGATACGTTTTTGTACATAAGTTCTAATCGCTTTATTACCCTAAACAACTAAAAAGCCCTTTTTGTTTAGAATACCGATAAATCAACTATACACCAACGGGGAGTTAAAACATCACAAACAACACAGCCGTTCAGACA
>JAUMWZ010000001.1:0-9660 GCA_030529405.1 Bacteroides sp.
GCATTTTTGTTAATTCTTCTTTATTTAGACTATTTGTGCTACTTTTGTTGCCCTAAAACTCAGAAAATGATAGATAACACAGACGAAAAGAAACTGATTAAGCGAATAGATAAGAAGTTTGTAAAAGGGATTGTTCAGTACGGACTTATTGATGATGGAGATAAGATTCTCATTGGCTTATCGGGTGGTAAAGATTCGCTAGCCTTGGTAGAGCTTCTTGGTAGACGTTCAAAGATTTATAAGCCTAGGTTTAGCGTTGTAGCTGCCCACATTGTGATGAGCAACATTGAATACAAAAGTGATTTGGAATACTTAAAGAGCCGTTGCGATGAGTATGATATACCTTTTGTGCTTTATGAAACTTCGTTTGATGCTACTACCGACAGTCGCAAATCGCCTTGTTTTCTGTGCTCGTGGAACAGACGTAAGGCTCTGTTTACCATTGCTAAGGAGCAAGGGTGTAATAAGATTGCTTTAGGACACCATATGGACGACATCATAGAAACCTTGCTTATGAACTTGACTTATCAAGGAGCGTTTAGCACAATGCCCCCAAAACTGAAGATGCGTAAGTTCGATATGACTATCATTCGTCCTATGTGCTTGGTTCATGAGTCTGACCTCATAGAGTTGGCAAGCCTTAGAGGGTATAAAAAGCAAGTAAAAAACTGCCCTTACGAGAAAGATTCTAGCCGTAGCGACTTAAAGGATATCTTTCGTCAGCTTGAGAAACTAAATCCTGAGGCACGTTACAGTATATGGTCAAGCATGAGTAATATACAGTACGAGATGTTGCCTCAAGCTGTTGAAGACGAAGAATAGACGATTAAAATCAGCCTATTACACTGCTTTTTATTCTGTGTTTTCCGCTTGCGATAAACACTTTGTGTAATCCATTGTTATACACACCGTTTGCAAACTCTTTTTACTTGACTTCTAAACCATATATAGTTTGTTTTCAAACCGTATATGGTTGATTTGCAAATTATATACAGTTTGCTAACACGCAATATGTTTTCCATAATCATATAAATATTTTCCAAAATTGTGTAAGTGTTTTGTTTGCGTCTGTTTGTTTCTTTGTAGAAAGATAAACATACTATTATGGCAAAGACAATAAAACGAACATTCCCCGTTACAGGTATGGGTTGTGCAGGCTGTGCAGCCACTATCGACAAAACACTTAACGCCACTAATGGCATCGAACATTCTAGTGTGAACTTCGCAACATCTACTGTTGCGGTGGAATATCAGCCCTCTGTGTTGAAGGCTGAAGATATTAGAGCTGTTGTGCAGAGTGTAGGTTACGACCTAGTGTTGGCTGACGAAGACGAGGCTAACGATATTTTAGAAACGGCTCATCAAGAGAAATACAACGACTTAAAGCGCAGAACAACGTTTGCAATAATACTTTCTCTGCCAGTGATGATTGTCAGCATGGTGTTTATGAATATTCCTTATGCTAATGTGATAATGTTGGCTTTGGCAACGCCCGTTGTCTTTTGGCTTGGCAGAAGTTTCTTTATAAATGCATGGGCTCAACTTAAACGCGGAACATCTAATATGGACACACTCGTTGCGTTGAGCACAGGTATAGCATATCTATTTAGTGTTTTCAATATGTTGTTTCCCGACTTTTGGCTGTCTAAAGGGCTTACTCCTCACGTATATTTTGAGGCGGCAAGCATGATTATAGCTTTTATCTTGCTTGGCAAGTTGCTTGAAGAAAAAGCAAAGGGCAAAACATCGGAGGCGATAAAGAAGTTGATGGGTTTGCAACCTAAGACTGTGACCGTTGAGTTGTCTGACGGTAGCTACAAAGTGGTTGCTATAAAAGACGTTCAAATAGGATATACGGTTGTTGTAAAGCCAGGCGAGAAGGTGGCTGTAGATGGTTTGGTGGTTAGCGGAAGTTCTTATGTGGACGAAAGTATGTTGAGTGGAGAGCCTACAGCTGTGATAAAAGAAACGGGCAGTAGTGTGTATGCCGGAACAGTCAATCAGAAAGGAAGTTTTAAGTTTAAGGCTACCAAGGTGGGCAAAGACACTGTGCTTTCACGCATAATAAAGTTGGTAAAAGAAGCGCAAGGAAGTAAGGCGCCAGTTCAGAAACTTGTAGATAAGATTGCAGCTGTGTTTGTGCCTGCAATAATCATCATATCAATAGTTTCTTTCATCGTTTGGGTGGTGTTTGATGCAGAAAACGGATTCACACACGGACTTCTTGCCATGGTTACAGTGCTTGTCATTGCTTGTCCTTGTGCTTTAGGTTTGGCAACACCAACCGCAATTATGGTGGGAATAGGTAAGGGTGCCGAGCGAGGAATACTTATAAAAGATGCAGAGAGTCTTGAGGTTGCGAAGAAAGTAGACACAGTTGTGCTAGACAAAACTGGCACTATAACCGAAGGCAAACCAGAGGTAACAGACATAGTGTGGATAGCAGACGAGGCAAAGTATAAGACTGTGTTTGCTGGGCTTGAACAACTTTCGGAACACCCATTGTCAGACGCCATCGTAAATCACTTAGGTGCAGACGGTGTTTCAATAGATAACTTTGTCAGTTTAACAGGAAAGGGAATCAAAGGAGAGTATGGCGGAACTACATATTATGCAGGAAGTGTAAAGATGATGAACGAATTTGGAGTTTCAGTGAATACAGACGTGGCAGTGGAACATCTCAAACAGCTTGCAGACCATAGAAAAACGGTCGTTTGTTTCTTTGACTCTGACAAGTTGATAGCCATTGTTGGTGTTGCAGACAGAATAAAGCCAAGCTCGGTAGAGGCTATAAGAGAGTTGCAAACAGAGGGAATTGAGGTGTATATGCTTACGGGCGACAACGAAAGAACTGCAGAGTCTGTAGCCAATGAGGCTGGTATTAAGCACTACAAAGCTGACGTTATGCCCGAAGATAAGTCTGACTTTGTGAAAAACTTGCAACAACAAGGTAGGGTAGTGGCAATGGTTGGCGACGGAATAAACGACAGTGCCGCCCTTGCACAAGCAGACCTTAGCATTGCAATGGGTAAGGGTAGCGACATAGCAATAGATGTGGCAAAGATAACTATCATATCGTCTGACCTGAAAAAGATAGTCGAAGCTATCACACTCTCTAAACATACTAACTCTACGATAAAGCAAAATCTATTTTGGGCTTTTATATACAATGTGATTGGTATTCCTCTTGCTGCGGGTGTGTTGTATCCGCTTACAGGGTTCTTGCTTAACCCTATGATTGCTGGTGCAACTATGGCTATGAGTAGTGTAAGCGTTGTTACAAATAGTTTGAGGTTGAAGAGCAAGAAGATTTAAGTCTTTTACAGGTAGATAGTTTTTTCATTTTCGATACTTAATGAACAGAGCCGTGAGGGATTGTCTTTTCCCTGCACGGCTTTGTTGTATGTCTTGCTTGCCTATTGGCTTCTTCCTTCTTAATCAGAGATATGCTTTTCTGCTCATCTATATCTTGTCGAGCGGTTTTCTCTCTGTGTTTTGCTCCTTTTTGAATGCGCTCGGACTTTGTCCTGTTACTTTCTTAAACTGACTGCTAAGATGAGCTGAGCTGGAATAGTTAAGCAAATCGGCTATCTCGTTAAGAGAATGCTCGCCATATTCCAGAAGTTCCTTTACTCGTTCTATCTTTTGTGCGATGAAATACTGTTCTATTGTCTTGCCCTCTTGCTCTGAAAACAAGTTGCTAAGATAGCTGTAATCATAGTGTAAAGAGTCTGATATGTAGTTTGATAGGTTTGTCTTCAGCTCTCCGTTGTTGTTGTGTACTAGCTGTATTATTACGCTCTTTATCTGTCCTACTATTTGCTCTTGCTTGTTGTCTATCATCTCAAAGCCCAAATCCTCTAACCTCTGTCTAAGAATGTCGCTATCTTTTGCCGACAAACAGTGTTTCACTTCCACCTCGCCAAGCGTTATTTCCCCCACATCTATACCTAATTCGGCAAAAAGATTTTTTACAACCATTATGCAACGGTTGCACACCATATTTTTAATATGTATTGTGTTCTTTTCCATACCATATATAACTTAGGAATAAACTGTTTATGGTTTGAAAGTAGACTATATATAGCTGATTTATTGACTGTATATAGTTTGCAAACAAACCAAATGCAAATATAAACTTATTCATATAGAATGAAAAACCGAGCTGTTTTGTTCTCGTTCGCTGTGTGAGACTATCTCTGTCGTTAGTCAAGATGTTATGCCTACCTATACAAGTTGTTTTTCTAGGCTGTTATGTTGGTTGGGCTTCTTGTGTTAGCTTGTTCTTAAAAAGAAAAGGCTACCAAATGAGCCGTTACTCATCTGATAGCCTTTGTTTATATCTTTATAGTTGCTAGAAAAAGCTCTGCAACCTTTGTTTTGTTTCTTAGAATGCGTATGAAAGTCCTACACCGATAACTTCTTTGAACTGAACCTTAGCACCGCTTTGTGCTTTAGTTGTAGGGTCGAATGTCTTTACGTCATCGTCATATTTAAGTGTAGTGTTTACAGTAGCTGTAAGGAACTTGTTGATTTTCATCTTTATAAATACGTCCCAGTTCACGTCGATGTTTCCGAAGTTGTGGTTGTATGATGTAAACAAGTCTGCAACAGTTACAAGGTCTACGTTCTCCATTATAGGAAGTTCAGCTCTTGCTTTAAGGAACGAACCTGCTTCAAACTTGAAACGTTTGCCCTTTTCTACGCCGAAAGCACCGATGCTTGACAAGTTATCGTCAGCAACAATTGTGTTCTTAGAAGATATTGGAGAGAAGAACACAGACAACATCTTCTTATGACGATATTCCATACCGGCAGAAAGATTTACGTATGCTGGTGCAAAGATGTTAGAGATGTGTGTGTCTGTGTTTGGATAGTTATATCCTTTTGCAAATTGTGAGTTGAAATCACCCATAAGAGTGTAGAACCATTTGTCGTTGATTGAGTAACCAAGTTGAGAAGTTAGAGAAATCTTGTCTGTAGTCTTTCTTACTCCTTGTGTTTTTGTTTGTGACAAACCATAGTCTAATGCCACGTTGTTTGCCCACAACCATCTGTCTTTCTTATATGTGAAAGAAGCATTCAAAAAGATGTTTCCAGAAACAGAGTTCTCACCTCCGGCAGACCAGTTAGTCAGTCCAACTTGAGAAACATTAGTACCAACGATACCTTTTACTTCCCATTTCTTTGCATCTTTATTTGCTTCTTGTGCTTGTGCTGATATACCAACAAGTGCCATAGCTGCACATAACATTACTTTCTTCGTTAATTTCATTTTAATCTTTTGTTTAGTTAAACGTGAGTGTTAAATACTCGGCAAAGAAATGGTTTTTATTTTTATAAAACAAACTTATCGGCACAAAAATGAAGTGAAGTTGTTAATTAGGACGCTGAATTAAGTTTTTATATGATTTGTTTTATGATAAGTAAAAAAGAGTGTTGTCTTAACGGCAATGTGCGTTTAATCTTTTATGTTGCCTGTGTTTGGTTTATGAAAAGACTGTGTGTTGTTGTTTTCGTGAATGTTGTCTGTCGGTCTTTTAGTTGTGTTGTGCGTGGCAGGTATATGTAATGTGTGTTTTCACAAACTGTATATGGTTTGAAACTTGGCTATATATAGTTTGTGAGAGAACTGTATATGGTTTGTAAGTAAAGTGTTTATTGTTTGCAGACTGATGTTTTTCTGCTCGTTTGGTTGTTGTGTGGTTGCAAGTCTTGTGCTGTTATAGTTGACTATGAAGTGGTATATACCCTTTCTCTACTCCATTCGCTTGAAACAAAAAAAGGGTGTTGCAAAAAATGCAACACCCTCCTACATTTTCAGAATGAGTATTAGTTAACTCTTTTTTCTTTGATTCTTGCTTTCTTACCAGTAAGAGCGCGTAGGTAATAAAGTTTAGCACGACGCACTTTACCAACCTTGTTCACTTCGATGCTATCAATAGCTGGCGATTCGATTGGGAAAATTCTTTCTACTCCTACAGTGCCCGACATTTTGCGCACAGTGAAACGCTTCTTTTCTCCGTGTCCAGCTATCTTGATAACTACACCACGGTAAAGCTGAGTACGCTCCTTGTTACCTTCTTTGATACGATATGCTACTGTTACAGTGTCACCAGCCTTGAATGAAGGGTGAGTTTTACCAGTTGCAAATGCTTCTTCTGCAATTTTAATTAAGTCCATCTTTATTGTTATTAAATTGTTTATCGTTACAACGCAACATATTAAGTCTCTCTTATCTTCTTAACAGCGATTGCGCGAAAGCGGTGCAAAGTAACTAATAATTTGCAGTCTAAACAAGTTTTTTTCTACATTTGTACATTAAAACTCAAAAAGATAGATAATATGAAAGGCTTGAATAGGTTTACAAAACTTATGTTAGTGTTGCCTTTTGCGGCAGTTGTTGGTTGTTCGCAAGCTACGGGTAACAAAGAAATAACATCAGTGAACGCATACTTCGAGGAGATTACAGACAAGTATGATAGTAGTGAAGAAAATGTTGTGGACAAGATAATTGTGCCATACAAGAAAAGGCTGACGGACACGATGGGAGAGGTTATTGGTAAGTGCGGAATATATATGGAAGCTGAAAAACCAGAAAGTAACTTGTCTAACCTATTGGCTGATGTTTTGAGAGAGTCGGCAGATATTGTGCTTGGAAAGCCTGCTGATATTGGGATTATAAATATGGGTGGTATAAGAAACAGTATACCCGTTGGAGATATAACTGTAGGAGATGCTTTCGAGATGTTGCCTTTTGACAACTCTCTATGTGTGCTTACTTTTACGGGAGAAAATCTAAAGAAGCTACTAAAAAACTTGATAGAAGTGAATGGAGAAGGGTTTAGTGGTGCCAAGATTGTAGGAGATAAAAAAGGTAATCTGATAGATGCTAAGGTTGGAGGAGAAGATATAGACGATGCTAAGGTATATACAGTGGCAACGGTAAATTACCTTGCTGAAGGAAACGACAAAATAACAACTATGCTGTTGGCTGATAGCAAAGAATTGCCAGACAATACAGAGATAAGAAACCTTTTCATCAGATATGTGATGAAGATGGACGCTAGCGGTAAGCCAATAACTGCTAATGTAGAGGGTAGAATAGTAATAAAATAATTTTAGGAAGATATGAAATCACAATATAAGTATAATATGGCGTTTGGAGTGACTCTTTTTATTTTACTTCTAAACTGTTATTCGTGTACTTCTAAAGTAAATACAACTGAAAAGAAAAGTATAGTTATTTTGCAAACCAGCGATGTACACTCTAGAATTGAGCCTATAAGTAAAGAGGGAAACGAGTTCTATAACAAAGGCGGATTTGCAAGAAGATATAACTATGTGAATGAGGTTAGACAAAATAACGACGATGTTTTGCTGTTTGACTGTGGAGATATTTCTCAAGGAACACCTTACTATAACCTTTACCAAGGGGAATTGGAAATTAAGCTGATGAATGAGATTGGTTATGATGCTATGACTATTGGAAATCATGAGTTTGACTTCGGGGTTGAAAACCTAGCCCGTATATTCTCTATGGCTAAATTTCCTATTCTTTGCGCCAATTATGATGTTAGTAACAGCCCATTAGATGGTCTTGTAAAACCTTATGAGATATTTGATAGAGGAGGAGTGAGATTTGGTGTTTTCGGAATTGGTGTTGAGCCAAAAGGTTTAATACAAGACTCTAAATGCAAAGGAGTGGTTTATAAAGACTATGTAAAGGTGGCTGATGAGATGGCTGAACTTTTGAAGAGCAAAGGTTGTGAAGTGGTAATAGCCTTGACGCATATAGGCATTGAGGAAGATAAAATACTTATCTCGAAAACTAAGAACATTGACTTTGTTTTGGGAGGACACTCTCATACTTATCTGAAAGAGCCTTTACGCTTGAAAAATATAGATGGAAAAGAAGTTATGCTTATGCACACTGGCAAAAATGGAGTGAAAATTGGTAGGATAGACATAACTACCATGGACAAACAGAAGAACTAGTTTCATCATTGATTATAGATTAGAAATGAATTATAAAAAGTATATACCCGATGTAGCTGTTATTATCGGCTTTGTGATATTGTCTTTTGCATACTTCTTCAATCCTTTTGTTGAAGACAAAGTATTGTTTCAGCACGACACATTAGCTGGTGCGGGGGCATCGCAAGAGATAAAGCACCATAAGGAAGTAACGGGTGAACAGTCAAGATGGACAAACTCGCTGTTCAGCGGTATGCCTACTTATCAGATTTCTCCTTCGTATGACTCAACAAACATAATAAAGGGGGCAGAGAAAGTATATCAGCTGGGATTGCCTTCTTATGTGGTTTTGTGTTTCATAATGTTGATTGGCTTCTATATTATGCTTCGTGCTTTTGGAGTTTCTGCGTGGCTTTCGGGCTTGGGAGCATTCATTTGGGCGTTCTCATCATACTTTTTTATTCTAATTGCAGCAGGACACATTTGGAAGTTCATAACACTTGCCTACATACCTCCTACTATTGCGGGGGTAGTCTTAGCTTACAGAGGAAGATATTTAATGGGGGCTTTGTTGGTGTCGCTATTTACTGCACTTCAGATTTTATCTAACCACATACAGATGAGCTATTACTTTTTCTTCCCTGTTCTGTTTATTGTTTTGGCATTCTTTATAGATGCTTACAAGAATAAAAGAATAAAGGACTTCGTAAAAGCAACTCTTATAGTCGGATTTTCTGCTTTAATAGGTTTGTTAGTAAACATATCAAGCATCTACCATACATATCAATACAGCAAAGAAACTATACGTGGTAAGAGCGAACTAACTCAAACTAACAAACAAGATAAAGTTACTTCTGGCGGACTTGATAAAGACTACATAACTCAATGGAGTTACGGTATAGGTGAAACAGTGACACTCCTTGTGCCTAATGCTAAAGGTGGTGCGTCTATTCCTTTAACAGAGAGCAAGACAGCTATGAGCAAAGCAGACCCTAAGTATATTAGTGTTTACTCTCAGCTAACGCAATATTTCGGCGACCAACCAGGTACTTCGGGCCCAGTTTATGTAGGGGCTTTTGTCTTTTTCTTATTCCTTTTGGGCTGTTTCTTAGTCAAAGGAAGTCTAAAGTGGGCATTGCTTGCGGCAACGATATTGTCTGTTATGCTCGCATGGGGTAAGAATTTTATGCCTCTCACAGATTTGTTTATCGACTATATACCTTTATACAATAAGTTCAGAGCTGTTTCTTCAATCCTTGTTATAGCAGAACTTACCATTCCGTTGTTAGCTATTTTGTCTTTGAAAGAAATTATTGACGGGGTAAATAACGGCACCCTTTCGGTAAAATATTTTAAGAAAGCGTTCTATTTATCTTCGGCTATCACATTTGTGCTTATTGTTTTTGCCTACTTTGGCTCTTCGTTGTCGGGCAGTTTCATGAGCAGTCACGAGCTGGCTATACTTCCTAAATCTATCCCTAATGAACATTTAGCACCTTTGATGAATAATATTACTGCGATGCGTAAAGCCATTGTGACGGAAGATGTAGTTAGAAGTGCTGCTATCATATTATTGGGTATGATTATGCTGTTATCATTCTATCGTGGAAAGATAAGAGCCTACGTGTTGATTATAGGAATTACCTTGTTGTCTGTCTTTGATTTGTGGCAAGTTAATAAGAG
>JAUMWZ010000001.1:9760-20175 GCA_030529405.1 Bacteroides sp.
GGTTGCAATGTGCTTAATATGCTAAACACAAAATACGTTATCTTGCCTTTGGGTAAAGGGGGTACAGTCCCAGTCGTTAATGACGAGGCGTTTGGTAATGCTTGGTTTGTAGATAAAGTAAGATATGTTGGCAGTGCTGATGAAGAATTGGCTAGTCTGTCAAGCAAGGAACTGTCGGAAACAGCTTTTGTTGATGCTAAGTTTAAGAATGAACTTCGTTCTGTTGAAGACATATCTTCTTCAGACACACTTCGATATGTCAGACTAAAGGCTCAAACGGCAAATACAGTAAGCTATGATGTCAGCACAAATGAAGATGCTGTTGTTGTGTTCTCTGAAATATTCTATCCAGGTTGGACTTGTTCGATAGACGGAAAGAATACGCCTATTGCCAGAGCTAACTACATTTTGCGTGCTGTGTATGTGCCAGCAGGAAGCAAGACAATAGAGTTTGAGTTCCGCCCTAATAGCATAAACACCACTGAGATAATAGCATATATTGCTACGTCGATAATAATACTGCTTGCTGTAATGCTTATCTTCAACTTTGTCAGACGTAAACGACAATGTTAGATGATTATTCTCTACTTAAAACAATAGAATAGCGTTGTCTTATAATAAATGAAATCCCTGCCTAGACGCTTCTAAGCAGGGGTTTTTTATAAGGAAAAATGTTTTAATTAACAAGAAGTATTTTCTTTAATACTAATATGCAAGCTCCTCAGAGAACAGTGTTTTCGTTGTGCTTACTTTCGTTAAAGACTATATCCTCTTTTATTATTCCAGCAGACATTTATCTGTTGTTTGGTTATCTTTTCACTTTTGTTGCGTTGCTTGTGCCTCTCCATTTAATGTCGCCACTACCACGCATAAAGTATTCAATCGCTTGTTTTGCATAGCAATCTATATCTCCACTGCCGCGTACTACTGCTGATACTCTTTCAGCGTATAGCTTTTCTGCGCTTATGTCTCCACCTCCTATCAGGTCATAGTCTGCAGTGTTCACTTGTCCGCTAAGTTCAACGTCGCCACTACCGTTAAGGTGTACTTTTGCAGTCTTAGCTACTATTCCCTTCACTTCAATATCTCCACTTCCCGATAGCGTTACAAATAAGTTTTCAGCCTCCAATTTGTGGCAGTCAAAATCTCCGCTACCTTTCATATATACCTTGAAATCTTTGTCACAAACCAATCCGCCTCTTACTTGAAACTCTCCTGACCCATTAACTCTAACCGCATCTAGTTTTGGAGAGGTTATATATACCTTGACATTGAAAAAGCTATTCTTTAGTTTAGATATGATAGATGAGTTAAGCCCAACTGAAAGCACTCCATTAGATACACTCGCTTTGACAATGTTTGCAGATGAGTGGTCTGAAACGACCTCGAAAGAATACTCGTTGCCTTGTGTGTATACCACGTCCACCGAACCGTTTAAATGAATTTCTGTATAGTTCTTAAAATTCATCACTTCTCCTTTTGCTATTGACTTTGCAGAATGAGTTTGTGCATTAACTTGAGAAAAAGCTGTTGCAGAGAAAACCATCACTACTGCCATACATAGTTGTAAAAATCTTTTATTCATAATCTTAATTGTTTTATTTGTTGTGTTACATACATTAGACGTAATATGTAGCTTAAAAGTTTCACAAAGCACCAAATATTTTTTCATAAATGTGCAGAAAAGCTGTTCTGAGCAATATGGCTACTGTTTTTGCTGTGTTATATTTGTTTTCTAAACTATATATAATCAACAAATCAACTGTATATGGTTTCCAAGTCAGCCATATATAGTTTCCAAATTAGCTATATATAGTTTGTGTGCAGACTTCATGTCAATTATAAGAAGTGTATATCTTGTTCTGATGTAGGTTGTGTGTGGCTTATTGTTTGCGCTATGAATAGTTAATAGTTAGAAAGCGTTGTTCGTCAATAAGGACATAATATAAGCCCTCGCAAGGTGGCTTTACTATGTGGCTTACCTTATGAGGGCTTGTGTATGTTATATTATGTGTGTTGTCTATTTGTATCCTGCAAGTTTTGCTATTCGTTTAGGAATTTCTGTGTTGTCTATTCTGCCGTTGAACATCTCTGCACCTTTTCCTATGGCAAACACAGGTACGTATCCTGCTGAATGGTCATTGCTTGCCCAAGAAACCATTGCTATTTCGCTCATTATTTCTTTTGCACAAGCTGCAACAGGCTCGCTTCTAGTGTACATGCTCTTCTCGAAAACGACCTTGTTTTTTACGAAAGACTTTTCAAACTCATCTCTAAGTTTTTTCTCTTGCTCCCAAGTTATTGGTATGTTCTTCCAGAATCCCATATTCTCGGCTAACAGTTCTTTTATGTCTTCCCAAGAAACTTTGTTGTTCTTTTCTTTTCTTAGCTTGCTAATCTCTTTAGATAGTTCGCCAGTTGATTTCTTCTGATATTTAAGAGCCTTTAAGTTGAGTTGATATCCTCCTGTTCCTAGTGCTATACCCCCTGTTTCGTGGTCGGCTGTTATCACTATTAGAGTTTCTTTAGGGTGTTTCTTGTAGAAGTCTAAAGCTACTTTTACAGCTTCATCAAGGTCTTTTACCTCCTCTATTGATGTTGCTGCATCGTTGTCATGACATGCCCAGTCGATCTTGCCTCCCTCAACCATTAGGAAGAAACCCTTATTGTTGCCTTTTGTTAAGAAGTCTATTGCCGAAGATGTTATTTGCGCCAGAGTCAAATCGTCCTTTTCTCTGTCTATGGCATAAGGCAAAGAAGATTGTTCTTTTTCTGCTTTTTGAATAAGAATCATTTTTTCTGCCTTGTTTCTCTTAGATTTATATTCTTCAAGTCCTCTTGCCACAGTGTATCCGCCTTTATCAAACAGTTCGAACACGCTAGTTGCTGGCTCTTTTTTGTAAGTAGTGTTTGGACTAAGAAATCCCGAGCCTGCAAAGAAGTGGAAATTAGACTTTGGAAGGTCAGTAGCTATTTCGTAGTACATTTTTCTCTTTGCTTGGTGCGCATAGAATGCTGCTGGAGTGGCATGATCGACGCTCACAGAGGTGGCAACTCCTACTCTTTTTCCTGCTCTGAGTGCTTTCTCTGCAATAGATTCTATTCTGTCGCCTTTTTCGTCAAGACCTATTGCTCCGTTGTATGTCTTTATTCCTGTAGATAGTGCTGTTCCTGCTGCCGATGAGTCGGTAACAGAGTTTGTGGCAGAGAATGTCATTACAAGTCCAGAGTGTGGAAAACTTGCAAACTGAAGTGGCACGTGTGAAATCTTGCCGTGCTTTGCCTCTGCTTCAAACATTTCTGTGATATTCACTTGATTAACTCCCATTCCGTCTCCTATGAAATAGAAAACGTACTTCACTTGTGCATATGTCGCTATTGATATAACTGCAAACAATATGCTTAAAAATATTCTCCTCTTCATTTATCTATATGGTTTTAGAGTTTTATGATAATTGTTTTGTACGAGCACAAAGCTAAATAAAAACGGTGAAGTAGTAATGTTTCTACTCCACCGTTTTGTTGTTAGTGTGTTAAAAAAGGTTTTCCAATGTGTAGTGTAACAGCTTTTGCCTTTTCTATGCGCTATGTTTGGTTTCGCAAGAGTGTTTCTTTCGTTTTCAAACTATATACAGTTCATTTCTAAACTATATTTACTTTGTTTTCAAACTATATATTGTTTACATCTAAACTGTATATGGTCAGTTTAGACGTTGAGAACTCTTGTCGTTTTGTGTTAGCTTGTCTTACGCCTTCACTCTTCCTACGTACGAGCCGTCGCGTGTGTCTATTTCTATTGTTTCTCCTTCAGTGATGAACAAAGGAACACGTACAGTTGCTCCACTCTCTACTGTTGCTGGTTTGAGTGTGTTTGTTGCAGTGTCGCCTTTAAGTCCTGGTTCTGTATAAGTAACCTTCATTTGAACCTTCACAGGCATGTCTGCATAAAGAACTGTTTCTGTAGATGCGTCTGAAACCACGTCTAACACCATACCTTCTAATAAGAAGTCCACACCGTTTATAAGGTCGTGAGCTATCGGTTGTTGGTCAAAAGTTTCTTGGTTCATGAAGATATATTCCTCTCCTTCTTTATATAAGTATTGGTAAGGACGACGTTCTACTCTCACATCTTCTAACTTTTCGCCGATGTTAAATCTACGCTCCAGTACGTAACCATTAACTACGTCCTTTAGCTTAGTACGCATAAAAGTGTTACCCTTACCTGGTTTTACGTGAAGAAACTCTATACAGAAGTACAACTTACCGTCCATACGGATACAAGTTCCGTTTTTAATGTCTTGAGCGTTAATCATATTTTTTGTGTTTGTCTATTATGTGAAAAGCCCGATTTTTTAGGCTAATAAATATTATTTTCTTGCTGCAAAAGTAGTCTAAATAACTATAAAACAAAAATTTTGCACCAAAAACAACCTGTGTATTTGCCAATTAAAAAAAAACCATTACTTTTGCAGACCAATAATGTAGAATAATAACGTAAAATATATAGGCAATGAAAAGAACGTATCAACCTTCTAACAGAAAGAGAAAGAACAAACACGGCTTTCGTGAAAGAATGGCTACTGCAAACGGTAGAAGAGTATTGGCTGCTCGTCGTGCAAAGGGTAGAAAAAAACTAACTGTGTCTGACGAATACAACGGTCAAAAAGCAAGATAAAAATTGCAATAGATAGAAATACATAGAGGCTGAGATTAAATCTCAGCCTTTTTTGTTTTCTGATAGTGTGGGGCTTATTTTGTGGTCAGGCTGTAGGTTGCTGGGTTGTGATAGCGGAGTTTCTGTTTGGCAATTGTTTATGGGGCTTTCAGACTGTGATTGTGGCTCTCTGTGGTGGACTGTTTGGTTAATCTGAAAGCTGTATATGCTTGACTTCTAAATGATATATTGTTTAGATGTTGGTTATATATCGTTTACAAGTTGATTGTATATCGTTTTAATTATGGCTTTATATGGCTTCTGAGTGTGGTGCGTGATTTTATTTATGCTGTGTTTATTGTTGGCGAGTGTGTTGTATTGCAGTTTACTGTTAGGTGTTATATCTCTTGTTAGATTGTTTTATACTACTCGTGCTGTGTTGGTATAAAAAATAAAGGTGCGGTAGTATATACTACCGCACCTTTTATCTATTGTTTAAGCCTAGCTTATATTAGTCTTTTAGCTTTGCAATGATGAAGTCTCTATTCAAGCGAGCTATGTTGCTGATAGAAACATTCTTCGGACACTCTGCTTCGCAAGCACGTGTGTTTGTACAGTTTCCAAAGCCTAACTCGTCCATCTTAGATAGCATAGCCTTGGCTCTTCTGTGTGCTTCTGGCTTTCCTTGTGGAAGTAGGTTAAGTTGGCTAACTTTTGCCGACACGAACAGCATAGCAGAACCGTTCTTGCATGCAGCAACGCAAGCACCACAGCCTATGCAAGACGCAGCGTCCATAGCTTCATCAGCTATTTGCTTAGGTATGAGTATTGCGTTAGCATCTTGAGGCGAACCAGTACGTACGCTTACATAACCTCCTGCTTGCATAATCTTGTCGAAAGCAGTACGGTCTACCATAAGGTCTTTTATTACTGGGAAACCAGCAGAACGCCATGGCTCAACAGTGATAGTGTCGCCATCTTTGAAACGACGCATATATATTTGGCAAGTTGTTGCTCCTGTTGCAGGGCCGTGAGGGTGACCGTTGATGTATAGAGAACACATACCGCAGATACCTTCTCTACAGTCGTGGTCGAACACTACAGGTTCTTCTCCTTTGCTAATAAGCTCTTCGTTAAGAATGTCCAACATTTCTAAGAAAGATGTATCTCCTGATATATCTTTCATGTCGTATGTCTTGAATTCTCCTTTTGCCTTAGGTCCAGCTTGACGCCATACCTTTAGCTTGAATGATATATTTTTATCCATAGTAGGTCTTCGTTATGATTTGTAATTACGTGTTTGAACTTTTATAGCTTCATATACTAATGGTTCTTTGTGTAGAACAGGTGTTTGTTCGTCATTTCCTTGATATTCCCAACAAGCTACATAGAAGAAGTTTTCGTCATCACGCTTAGCTTCTCCGTCTTCTGTTTGATATTCTTCGCGGAAGTGACCTCCACAACTCTCATCTCTGTTAAGAGCGTCGTAAGCAACAAGCTCTCCCATAAGAATGAAGTCGTAAAGACGTATAGCCTTTTCAAGCTCAACATTAACACCTTCTCTAGTTCCAGGAATGAAAAGGTTAGTTTCAAACTCCTTGCGAGCCTCTTTCAACTTTTCAAGTCCTATACGTAGACCTTCTGCTGTTCTACCCATACCCATGTATTCCCACATAATGTGTCCTACCTTCTTGTGTATAGTGTCTACCGATAATTTACCCTTTATTGACATCAACTTGTCTATTCTTTCAGAAATAGCCTTTTCTGCTTCAACAAACTCAGGAAGGTCTGTTGAGAAACGAGGTACCGTAATCTGATCTGACAAGTAGTTTTGTATAGTGTATGGCAATACGAAGTATCCGTCTGCAAGTCCTTGCATCAACGCCGACGCACCTAAGCGGTTAGCTCCGTGGTCAGAGAAGTTACATTCTCCGATAGCAAACAATCCCTTGACTGTTGTTTGTAACTCATAGTCTACCCAAATACCACCCATAGTGTAGTGTATAGCTGGATAAATCATCATAGGATTATCGTATGGACTTACGTCAGTAATCTCTTCGTACATGTCGAATAAGTTTCCGTATCTCTGTGCTACTACATCTTTGCCAAGACGGTTAATAGCATCACTGAAATCTAAGAATACTGCAAGACCAGTGTTATTAACACCGAATCCCTTGTCGCATCTTTCTTTTGCAGCACGGCTAGCTACATCTCTTGGTACAAGGTTACCAAATGCAGGGTAACGTCTTTCCAAATAGTAATCTCTGTCTTCTTCAGGGATATCTCTACCTTGTAGCTTTCCTTCTTGAAGTTTCTTAGCATCTTCTATTTTCTTAGGTACCCATATACGTCCGTCATTTCTCAATGACTCTGACATCAATGTTAGCTTAGATTGTTTGTCTCCATGAACAGGAATACAAGTAGGGTGGATTTGCACGTAAGCAGGGTTTGCAAAAACTGCTCCCTTACGGTAACATGCGATGGCAGCTGTACAGTTACAACCCATAGCATTAGTAGAAAGGAAGTATGCGTTTCCGTATCCTCCGGTTGCAATTACTACAGCGTGTGCGGCAAAGCGTTCTAGACCTCCAGTCACAAGGTTTCTTGCTATGATACCTCTTGCTCTGCCATCAACGATAACAACGTCTACCATTTCGTAGCGAGTGTATAGCTTCACTGTTCCTGCTCCTACTTGGCGACTTAGTGCAGAGTATGCACCTAGCAATAATTGTTGTCCTGTTTGTCCCTTAGCATAGAATGTACGAGATACCTGTGCTCCACCAAATGAGCGGTTGTCAAGCAAGCCTCCGTATTCTCTTGCAAAAGGAACTCCTTGTGCAACGCATTGGTCTATGATGGCGTTTGATACCTCTGCAAGGCGATATACGTTAGCCTCACGAGCTCGATAGTCGCCACCTTTCACAGTGTCATAGAATAATCTGTAAACAGAGTCACCATCATTTTGGTAGTTTTTAGCTGCGTTTATACCTCCTTGTGCAGCTATTGAGTGCGCACGTCTTGGTGAGTCTTGAATACAGAAGTTGAACACTTTGAATCCCATCTCTCCTAGTGAAGCGGCAGCTGATGCTCCTGCCAAACCTGTACCTACAACGATAACGTCTAATCTACGTTTGTTTGCTGGGTTTACAAGTTTTTGATGAGCCTTATAATTAGTCCATTTCTCGGCGATTGCGCCTGCTGGAATCTTTGAATCTAAATTGATCATAGTTTTAAGTTTTTGTGTTTTATAACCTAAGTATGGTTTTTCAAAAAGCTTTTAGTTTTCAGATTACATCACAGACTTTAGGTAGAATGCAATCACAACCACAGCAAATCCTACTACTATGATTGTAGAGAAAACGTCAGACACGCATTTCCATCTCTCTATCCAAACTTTGTTGTTCCAACCGATAGATTGAAGTGAGCTCCAAAATCCATGTGTCAAGTGGAACCAAAGAGCTGCCAACCAAACTAAGTAAAGTCCAGCATAGATAGGGTTAGAGAATGTTTGTTCAATGTGATACACACCGTTTGCAGCGTTAGCTATAACGCCTTCTTCAACGTGCATACCCATCTTTTCCATAACTTCAGGTAACTGCATCTTTGCCCAAAAGTGGTAAAGGTGCAAACCTAAACCTAAAAGAACGATAACGCCAAGTGCAAGCATGTTTTGCGATGCCCACTCCACGTTCTTAGGTCTGCTTGTTACAGCATACCTTTCGCTTCCTCTTGCCTTGCGGTTCTGAAGAGTAAGCCAAAAAGCGTACACAATGTGAACGATAAATAAAAACGCTAAGCCAGCAGTTGCAACTAGTGCATACCAGTTTGCGCCTAAGAACTTACACACATCGTTATAAGCCTCTGCCGAAATAATAGCAACAAGGTTCATAGACATGTGAAAAGTAAGGAAAAGGATAAGTGCAAGCCCAGTAACGCTCATTACCACTTTCCTCCCAACAGATGAATTACTTAACCACATAAATTTAATTGTTTTTAGATTATCTATTTATTACGAAATTTCATCTTGTAACACGACCTCGTCGTGCATATATGGCGCAAATGTATATCTTATTTGCATATAAGCAAAAGAATTAAAGAAATATTTCCGTAATATATTCTTGTTTTGTGTATTCTCTGTGTGGCTTTTTGATGTTGTTTGATGTCTTTTTTATGTAATGCGTATATATATAATGTGTGCTTAGTAATCTTTTTGTTTTTCTTTAGAATGTATTTTCTTCTTGTCTCTATTTACTTGTATTTTCTTTCTTTGTTGCCCCGTTTTTGGACGGTATAGGGTCACCTTCCAAATCATACTTAGTTTAGTTCTCAATGATATATAATTTACTTTTTGTTTATATATGGTTTAGATGCTAACTGTGCATATTTTGCAAAACAGTATTTATGAGCTGTTTCTGATAGCAGTTGGATTTGTTTTTGTTTTCTTTTGTTTTAGCGTTTTATTTCTACTTTTCTATTGCCCTGTGTCTTTCTTTTGTTTGTTTTCTTGGGCGTTATCTTTTTTCTTGTTATTAGTGGTCAGCGTTTTATATCTTTAAGAATTTCTTTCTGTTGCTTTGTCGTTTTAGTTTTCCTCTATTCTTTTCTTTCTGTGCCACTATTTATCCTCTTTCTTGTTTTATTTTATAGTATCAAGGTGTTTGTTTTATCTTTTTTAACTGAGGCTAGTTCGTTTTGTTTTTCTTGTATATTTATTTTTGCAAATAAAACCGATTATGAAAGGTTTTATTGTAAAATAGTATAGGTTAAACATAAATTTATTTGTGATGAAAGTTGAAAAAATGAGAAAAATGACTTTACTGTTTTTCCTTTTACTCACTTTTGCGTCTTGTACAGAAGTTGAGATTACTTCTCCTAAAGGAGAAAAAGGAGAAACCGGCGATAGTGCTTATAAGACATGGGTAAAGTTGCTTGATTTGGGACATTACCCTGATTGGAAAGGTGGCAAAGCAGAGGCAGACTTTATTCTGTTTCTAACTGGTAAAAAGGGAGATAAAGGAGATAGTGCATACGAAGATTGGAAGGAGATGATAGCAGGAGGTAATGTGAACGACCCTCATAACCCTAATGATAAATGGGATCCTAATAGAAATTCCAAACAAGATTTCTATCTTTTCTTGACAGGAGCAAAAGGTTCTCAAGGTCCACAGGGTAATCCTGGCGCACAAGGCCCAGCTGGTCCTGCTGGTCCACAAGGCAATCCAGGACCACAAGGTCCTCAAGGTAATCCTGGACAAACAGGTCCTCAAGGTCCACAAGGTAATCCTGGAACTCAAGGACTACCTGGATTGTCGGCTTACGACGTATGGAAACAAGAAGTAGCTAAGGGTACTTTGCCTAACCCGCATTCAGATGTTGATGGTTATGAAGGACAGTTTTGGCCTAAGGATAAAGTTGCTCTGAAAGACTTTTGGTTTTATTTGAGAGGTAAAGACGGTACAAACTCGAGCGAATTGATATCAGATTATATCATGTCGTTTAAGATTGTGCAAACTGCTGAAGATACACCTGGATATAATGTATTGACAGGTGACGCTGTTGTTGTTGTTAAAGATAGAGAAGGACAACCTTTATTAGCTGGCTCAACAGTTACTTTCGGCACAAAGTTTGGCTTTGCTGCTCCTAAGACTTATACTGTTACAGCCAACAGTACTATTGTTATTCCACGTGAAGACCAACCTGAAAATGGAAAAGCATTCGATAAAAGAAGTGGAAGAGCATCAGTTATGGACAAGGCGACAGG
>JAUMWZ010000001.1:20275-31639 GCA_030529405.1 Bacteroides sp.
GGAAGATATAGCTGGCGATGATAAGACCTATATAGGTAAGAACGGTATGGTTAAGAAACCTTAGTAATAACTTATAACGCAAAAACAATGAATATAAAATCAATAATAATTGGTTCACTTATTCTTGCATCTGCACCTTTGTTTGCTCAGCAAGAAGAGGTGAAAAAAGAAAGAAGGGCTTGGGAGTTTGGATTAGGAGTGGGCTTGCTTCAGCACTCACGTGTTAATTTCGGGCAAATAACTAATAATCCGTCTTCTTTTGTTACTAAGCTAAAGGTGCATCAGGTGCTTTTATCGGGCAACGTTTATGTAGCTAACGAGATAAAGCCTTGGCTATACTGGGACGTTCAAGGGAATTTAGGTTACGACAGAGTTAAAGATGGAGATAAGACAAAGAATGATAATTTCTATTACTTCGGTCCAGGTTTGCAGTTTCGTTTGCTCTCAAACAAGGGTAAATCGAGCTTTGTTGAGCCTTATTTGCGTCTTGGTATAAACTACTTCCATAAAGATTTCTCTTCTGCGTATAAGGGTTCTTTATACTCTAAAGAAGGAGATGAATATCCTTTTGAGGTTAGTGACTTGGTAAATGATAATAGAGAAGACAAGAATACGTTTTTCCCTTTTTCATTGGGTGTAGGGCTTAATTCTTGGTTTAACAGCAATTGGGGTGTAGGTATTCAAGCTGACTATGTAGCAGCTTTTTATAATAAAACTCCACACTATCCAAGCATATCTGTAAGAGGAATATACAGACTTGGAGGTAAGAATAAGAAGCAGACAGAGAAAGTAGTAGAACTGAAGTATCAAGATAGGGTTGAATATAAGACAGTCGAGAAGATTGTTGAAAAGCCTGTTTACCAAAAGGAGATAGAACAGATATATGTTATTCTTGAAAACTTATATTTCGGGTTTGACAGTTCTGACTTCGTCAAAGATTCAAGCGATAAGCTAGACAAACTGGCTGAACTGCTTAAGAGTAAATCATTAGAAGGATACTATTTCCTTATAACTGCTCATACGGACTCAAGAGGTTCGGCGGCATACAATGTGGGCTTATCTAAGCGCAGAGCTATTGTTGCTATGAGGGCGTTAGAACAGAGAGGTGTGCCTGCTGATAGAATTAAGGCAAGAGGTGTGGGCAAGTTGATAAGCATAGCCTCTTCTCGACAAGGAGATAATGTTCGTTTGGGCGACAGAAAGATTACTATTGAGGTAATAAAAAACATCGACTACTGGAATATAATACCTAAAGAGCCAAAATAGTCATTCATACTTTGTATTAGTAAAATTTTAATTTGTGCTCCCTGGTGACTGAGTTCGCTGGGGAGCTTTTTATTTATGAGATAATAAGTATATGTGTCTGCCCTTGTGGGACTTGTTGTTGTTTTTCAAACAATATATAAACTGCAAGCAGACTATGTATAGTTTGGAAGTTGATTATATACAGTCTGCTCGCAAAATAATATAGTTTTATTTTCGGTGTCTTGTCAGCTTGGTTTTGCTTTCACGTTCAGCGCAAAGAAAGAATACGTTGCTAGGTTTCCTCTCTGTGCTAAGCTACAGGTTGTTATCTTACTGTAACCATTGTTGCGCCAAAGCCATATTCTTGGAAAGAGGCATCTTGATATGTGAAATTTCTGTATTTCTGTTTTATCAGCGATATGATTGCTTTTCTTAGCACTCCTTCTCCCTTGCCGTGTATGAACACAATCTTTTGTCCTTTTCGCTTTATGTTTTTCTCTATTGTTTCTTCCACCACTTTCAGTTGATATTCAAGCATGCTCTTGTTGTCCATTCCTGCGGTTGTTTCCAGCAGTTCTTCGATGTGCAAATCCACTTCAACGATGTTCTTCGTCTTGCTGTCTGCTTTGATATTTGCTTGTCTGTTTGCGTTCTGACCGTCCGTGTCTTTTTTCATCAAGCTGTTTCTTAACGCTTCCTCATCTATTTTGTATGAAGTCTGACTGCTGTCGTTCTTTACAACATCATATATTATCGCTGGCGCGTTGAAGAAGGGGTTTTCTTTGAAAGCGTGAAGTTTGTAGAACTTCACTCCGTCAATTTTCATCTCATTGCTTACGGCTGGTTTCAGTTCTGAATGCTTTTCGTGTTTGAAGGCTATTAGTTGTACTGCTATTTTGCCGTATTCTCCGAGTTGATTTTTGTTGATGCTTTCAATGAATATCTTACTGTTTGGTTCCATAACTCCGTGATGTTCACAGATGTATCTGTCTGTTTCGCATATAGATAGTGTGTAGTATGCATAGTAGTTGCTGTCGTTTACAAGATATATGTCAAAGTCTGTTGTGGCAAACTTCTTTATGTCTTGTGGCACAAAAGCTAAGTGTATGTTCAACACGTCTCTACCTTTTTCTTCGGCTATGTTTTTCTTGAAGATTATTTCTTCTACCTTGGGCTCAATCTCCTTTTTTGCCGCCGTATTTTCTTTGCTTTCTGCCTTTTGTGCAAAGTTGTATTCGTTTGTTTCAATAACTACGCACTCTTTCACGAGCATAGGAATCTCAAATCCCTCTGCATCTTCCACTAGTGCAGTGTCTTTACCTCTGAAACCTTTCACTATTCCGCCTCCCACTTCTGAAAGAAAGCGCACCTTGTCTCCTATCTTTACCATAATTATCTTGTTTTGTGGTTCAAAGGTAATATATTATATGTGTTGTTGTTTTATTGTTTTGTTTTCTTCTTATGTGTGTGATGTTTTTTGTTGCTGTCTGTCTGTCTTTTCTTTCGCTTTATATGTCTGTTTGTTAGAGAGTTGTGTTTGTTTGTTCGTCTATGAATAAATACTCTGTTGCTAACTGTATATAGCTGACTCTTAATTTATATATAGTCAATAATTCAATTATGTATGGTTTACTTTTAGATTGTATATGGTTTGCTTTTGGTGTTTTCATATATACTTTGATGAATATAGATTTCTTTCTTTGCAATTAGTCTGTTTTTATTTCTTTTTCGTGCTTCATTCGGTTTTGTCGGGTGTATTGTTTGTTTTCATCTTTTTGTTGTTTCTTTTGTCTTTGGTCTATCTTTTTGTTGCTGTTTTCAGTGAATGTGTTTTCTGTTAGACTGTTATGTCTTGGCTTTTTGCCTTTAATGAAAGTGCTAACTCTGGTATATTTATTTCTCTCTTGATATTTTTTTACTTTGAAAGATGTTTTTTCTTGGAATAAAATTGTTTTTTATTTTCAAAAAAAACATATTTGCACTGTTAGTTTTTTTGCAAAAGTTTGCAAAGAAGGAATGGTTGATTGCTCTGATGACATTTTTTAGTTGATTCGATACTATTAAAAGGCTAATAATTAAATTAAATAGCGTACACAAATAAACTTAAATCTTACGAAAATGAGCAAACTATCAAAGTTCATTGGAATTATCTTACTTATGGTCTATTTATGTAGTCCCTTGGCTGTGGCACAGGATAGAACGAGAGGTAAGATAACCATGGAGTTTAAAAACGAAGACATCACTTCTGTTTTTATGCGTTTAGAGAAGGTGTCTGGCTATAAGATTATGTTTGTCAAAGACGACTTAAAATCTTATAAGGCTACGGGCAGTGTGGTTAATGCTTCTATAACAGATGCTGTAAAAGCCATAATCGGAAAAAATCCATTAGGCTTTTCTTTTCAGAAGAACACAATAAGCATCTATCTTAAAGGCAAAGATGTTATCAAGAAAGTTGAGGGGGTTGTACTCTTCGATGAAGATGGCTCTCCTGTAATAGGAGCTTATGTCAGGTTCAAAGATGACCTCAGTAAAGGAACCTCTACTGATATGGACGGGCTTTTCACACTACAGAATGTGGACAAGAAGTCTAAAATAGTCATTTCGTATGTAGGAATGGAAGACGTGGTGGTTAATGCCTCAGAAAAGATTAAGGTAAGACTTAAATCTGACTCACAAACACTTGATGAGGTTGTTGTAACAGGTATGTTCAACAGAAAAATAGAAGGATTTAGTGGAGCAGCGTCTACTATCAAGGGCGACGATATTAAGAAGTATAGCACAACAAACATTGCTAAGGCTCTGTCGGCAGTAGATCCAAGTTTCCGTATAATGGAAAATATTGCTAACGGCTCTGACCCTAACAAATTGCCTGAGTTGAATATGCGCGGACAAGCAAATATGCCTGTAAGTTCAAAAACATCGGGAGATGTGTTGGCTCTTCAAGGAGAATATCAAACATTCCCTAACCAACCTTTGATAATTATGGACGGTTTCGAAATCTCCATAAGAACAATGATGGACTTAGACCCAGATAGAATAGCATCTATCACTCTATTGAAAGATGCAGCAGCAACATCAATATACGGTTCGCGTGCAGCTAATGGAGTTGTGGTTATAGAATCAAAAACTCCTAAAGCAGGCAAACTTTGGGTTACGTATGCGGGTGAATTCAGACTTGAAGCACCAGACCTAACAGCATATAACCTAATGAACTCTACACAAAAACTTGAGGCTGAGGTTAGAGCGGGAGTATTCTCTAGCGGACAACCAACTCAAGACTCTGATGAACTATATCAAAGAAAACTCAGAGAAGTAAAGAGAGGAGTAAATACTTATTGGCTTTCTAGACCTCTACAAACATCATTGCAACAACGTCATACTGTCACTTTAGAAGGTGGTACACCAGATTTGAGATACAGAATGTATATCGGTATGAACCATAATCCAGGTGTGATGAAAGGAAGTAAACGTGATGTGTTTACCGGAGCATTAGACTTGCAATACAGATTTAAGAAAGTGTTGTTCAGAAATAGCTTTACTGTGGACAATTCTACTAATAGAGAATCTAATTGGGGAAGTTTCAGACAATACGCACTTCTTAACCCTTACTTCAGACCTTATGGTCCAGATGGAGAGGTGGTGAAGAAGTTCGATACATCGTTTGGTATTTCAGGAATATTTGAATCAAACCCTGTTTACAACACAACATTCAAAACTAAAAACGGAGGTGTGAATCTTACGGTTAGAGAATTATTCCACGTTGAATATAATCCTATAAGAGAATTGAGAATAGAAGGTAATGCATCTCTATCTAAGAGTGTGGGACACTCAGACAGATTTAGACCTGCTATGCACACAGCCTTTGATAGAGTGAATGACCCTTCTTTGCGTGGAGACTACAACAAAGTACAAAGCGAAGCACTAAACTGGGAACTTAACCTCGGAGCAAGCTATAACAAATCTATAAACGACATTCATTTTGTTACAGCAAATACTCGTTTCACTGTAGACGAAACATCTACTTCAAGCTATTCGGCTACTCTTGTGGGCTTCCCTAATGAAAATATGGACGACCTTTCTTTTGGTAAAAGACTGCAAGATAAAATGACTGGGTTTGAAAGAACCTCTCGCAGTATTGGTTGGATTGCTGCAATGGGATACTCATATAAATATAAGTATTCAGCAGACTTCAATATCAGACTTGACGGATCCTCGCAATTCGGAAAGAACAATAGATGGGCTCCTTTCTGGTCAGCAGGTTTGCGCTGGGACGTTAAAAAAGAAAAACTTTTGAGTAATGTAGACTTTATCTCTGATATGATATTGAGAGCATCGTATGGTGTTATGGGTTCACAAGGATTTAATCCATATCAAGCGCACGAATACTATACATACTCAAACTTGTTAAGACCTTATCGATCTTCTACTGGTACTGGAGCTGAATTGTTAGCAATGTCTAATGAAAACCTAAAATGGCAAGAAACAAACACTTGGAATGCAGGATTAGAAGTTGGTTTCTTGAACAAGAGAATCACAGCACGTGTCGATTTATATCGCAAGATAACTAAGAATACAGTCACAGAAGTGAGCCTTGACCCATCGCTCGGGTTTGAATCATATCCTGAAAATTTAGGAGAAATGGAGAATAAGGGTATAGAACTTTCACTATCTTTCATTCCTTATCAAGATAGACAAAGACAAGCGTATTGGGTAGTAACCTTGAATGGAGGAAGAAACAAAAATAAGTTGCTTAAAATATCAGAAGCAATGCGCCACCTGAATGAGTTGAATTCAAAAAGAACAACATCTACTCCGCTACCAAGATATGAAGAAGGACGCTCGTTGAGTAGTATATGGGTGGTTCAATCTCTAGGTATTGACCCAGCAGATGGTATGGAAATATTCTTAAAAAGAAATGGAGATATCACTCAAGTATGGGACCCTGTAGATATGATTCCTATTGGAGATACAGAACCAACATGGAGAGGTAATATAAACTCTTCATTCAGTTATAAGGGATTCGGTGTAGATGTGAGCTTGTCATACAGAACAGGTGCGCAGATATATAATGGTACTCTGGTAGATAGATTGGAGAATGCTAGTGTACACTCTAATTTAGATGCAAGAGCATTAGAATTAACTTGGAGCAAAAGAGGAGATCTTTCGAAGTATAGAAGGATACTTGTCAGAGCTAATGATACAAAAGCTAGCTCAAGATTTGTAATGAATGAAAAGTTACTTCAAATGAATTCTATCTCAGTAAATTATAGAATGGATAAGAGTAATGCTAAGTTCCTTGATAAACTAGGGTTAGCTTCTGCTAAACTATCTCTTAGTATGGAAGATGTGTTCTATATCTCAAGTGTAAAACGTGAACGTGGTATAGATTACCCTTTCTCTAACAGATTTAGTTTCTCTGTAAATCTTGGTTTCTAAAATATAAATATGCAGATTATGAAAAGAATATATATAACATTAGCTATTGTTATTTCAGGAATAGGCTTTTCTGGTTGTAGCGACTGGTTAAATGTAGAACCGAAAGATTCTATATCCTCTGACAAGCTATATGAAGCTGAACAAGGATTCGTTGATGCTTTGACTGGAGTTTATCTTAAAATGACCAACTCCTCAACATACGGAAAGAACCTTACTTTTGGTTATGTTGATGTTCTTGGTGGAATATACACTTCTTTCCCAGGGTATATGCAAGACCAGGATAGATGGCATCAAAATGCCTTTCAATATAAACGAAGTGAGTACAGAGCTATAACAGATGCCACTTATAGCTCTATGTTCAATATCATAGCTAACGTAAATAAGTTATTGTCTAAGGTAGATTATGACAAAGGTGTGCTAAGAACTAAGGGATATAAACAGCTAATCAAAGGAGAAGCTTTAGCTATTCGCGCGTTCTTACACTTTGATTTGCTCAGACTTTATGGACCTGTATATCTTGAATCACCAAACGGCGAATCTATACCTTATAGGTTTGAGTTTAATAACATACCTACTGAAGTATTACCTGCAAGTAAAGTTCTTGAATATGTAATAAAGGACTTGAAAGAAGCAGAGGATATACTTAAGGAGGTTGATACTAAGGACTTCTTTACACCTTATGATGCACAGGAAAAAAGCATTGTACTTATAGATAATTTTGTTGTAAATCGTGAGTACAGAATGAATATATATGCTGTTAAAGCTATGTTAGCTAGAGTATATGCTTTTAAGGGCGATTCTGATAGCAAAAAAATGGCTGCTGAGAAAGCTAAAGAAGTTATCGATTCAGGTATATTTACTTTGTATGAAAAGCAAACAGAGTCAAGTTACAATTCAATAAGATATAAGGAGCAAATATTTGGACTTAGTGTTGATAGGCTAAGAGAGCATCTGGACAATAATGGTTACAGCATGGTTATAAAAGATAGACCTGACTTAAGATTCGCTACAAATAAAAACAGGTTTGATGAGATTTATAAGAGAGATGTAGAAGGTAAAACAGATTGGAGAACTCAGTCTTTCTCTTTCTCAATACCAAACAACTCGGGGGAAGACTATAACCTGTACTGTATGAAGTATAATCAAGGAATGCCAGAAACTGTAGGACTAAACACAATGCCTTTAATCCGTTTGCCAGAGATGTATTATATCTTGGCAGAGTGTCTTACTAATACTGCTGAGGCTGCTGAATATCTCAACACTGTACGTTATGCTAGAGGTATATCTCACGTTACAGACCCTATACCTGGTGATGATACTTTCGACCAACTAGCTCCAGAAGGAGATGGAAAGACTGTTCGTCAGTATGAGGTAATGAGAGAAATGAGAAAAGAGTATTATGGAGAGGGTCAGATATTCTTATTCTTAAAGTCTCGCAACTTCAAGAATTATATTGGAGGTTTAAAAGAAGGTATGACTAATGAAGCTTATCAATGGCCTTTACCTGATAATGTTAAGATTTTTGGTAAACACTAAACTAGTAATCAACTATGAGAAAAATAATACTAAGTCTGTTTATGGTACTTGTTGCCATATCAGCGTGTAAAGAACACGAAATAGAATTATATAACCAGGCTCCAAGAATAAAGTTTAAGGGTGTTTTTGCCGAAATTTTATTTGACGATAAAGACTATGCTCACAAGGTAACGGAGAGAGATTTACCTGTTCAGATTGAAATAATGGGTCTTCCTTTGTCTGAGCCTCGCACTTTTGTTCTCAAGGCAGAAAAGAGAGAGGGTCTAAGAGAGCTTAAGGTTAAGTTACCTGAGAAGTATGTATTTGAAGCAGGTCAGTACGGCGTTGGTAAGTTTATAAGAGAAGTTTATGAATACATAGAATATAGTGGTGCTATTGTCAAGGTGCAAAGACCTGAGAAATACACTTATAAGAAAGAAGATCAGAAAATAACTTATCAAGCAATCTTAACCTTCGACACCAAAGAAAACAACCCTCTTCATCAGTTCGACCCAGGCTTGATAGAAAGAAGCAAATTTGCAGTTTCTGCAGCATACCGTATATCTCAGCCTATAAGTTGGAATGTCACTCGTTGGGGAGCATACAGTGTACAGAAATATACCTTCATGATGGACGTATTGGAGGAGTTTTATGATGAATTCAACACAGACGAAAAATATAAAGAGGCTCATAAGAAGGTATATGATGCTTATGAAAAGTATAAGACAGAGAATGATGAAATAAAAGATGATGACGGTGACCCTATAACTTTCCCACAAAATATTCCTTAAACTCATAAAAAGAAAGTATTATGAATAAGATGATAAAACTTTTACTCTCTTCTGTGGCTGTATTTTTTCTTGCCAGCTGTTATGAAGATAAGGGTAACTATGATTATAGAGAATTAGACGATGTAGATGTTTCTTTTGAAAGTCCATCTTGTCTTTTACCTCCAAAAGGTAAAACAGAAACTTTAACTATAACACCAAGCATTAAAAGGTTATTGTCAAAGAATAACGAGTCTGACTTAGAATTCTTGTGGGAGAAAGGTGCTCCGGATTTATATCATACTAATGATTATAAGGAGTTCAGCAGAGAGAGGAATGGTAAACTTGTTGTTAGCCGAGATGACCTTAACGGTACAAAAATCCGTCTGACTGTTACTGACAAGAATGAAGGTATTAAGTGGTATGCAGAGGGTAAACTTACTATAAAACTACCTTACAGTTCTGCTTGGTTTCTTCTTCAAGATAAAGGAGGAAAACCTGTTCTTAGTGCAATAGACAATCCTGGAGATACTAAGAATGCCACAGTGCTTGAAGATGTTCATAAAAGAGAGAATGAGGGAGCTGAATTATCAGTTAAGGGTACTCCTAAAGCTCTTACAGCTTTGAATATTTATGGAATGACAGAGGGTTTTTATGGTATCTATTCTAGAAGCCCAGTAAAACGCCACCCCGTTGTTACTGTTGTCACAGATAAAGACTTAGGAACTTATAATGCTGTAACGTTCCAGAAAGAATATGAAGCTAATGATATGTTTCTTTATCCAGTAATGGTAAACAATCAGTTAGATAGGAATATCTCATACTATGATATGACACGTGCGGGCGAAATAGCTATAGATAACGATACTTTGTATTGGGCTGTGCCAGATGGTCATGCTGTGATGTTCAAGGTCAATCCAAGACCTAAGACAGAAAGTAATAACCCTATGAAGATAACTCATATAACAGAGTGCAACAGAGGGGTTAGATACTTGCTTTACGATGAAGCTAACGACCGTTTATGCTATATTCATCAAGGACTTGATTTCTACGACATGGGCTTATACAACTATGTTAGTTTTACATACAGAGCAAGAAGTTTTAAACCCGACCACTTAAAACTTCTTATGCCTTCTAAGTATAAAACAGTTCTAACATACGTTGCTGAAGAGAAGATGGCTATTGACCCTAATGAGGTCAAAAAGAACAATCCAAGCTTTAAGGTAGTCACTCTTTTGAGAGATTTAAGATCAGCTATTGTTGTTTTATCAGAAGGTGGTGGAAAAACATTGAAGTTGTTTAGAATATTTGAAGGCTCAGGAAGTGAAGGAATATTAGCAGACAACTTGTTAGAAGTAGAATTCCCGGCTGAAGTAGATAAGGTAGAAGATGTCAAGTTTATAGGTTCTTATGGCTATGGCGATATAATCTTTGCATCATATAAGAACACTGTCTACAAAATAAGGTTGAACAATTCGGGCAAGTGTGATGTAAATGAGATATACAAACACTCAGATGCCAACGTAAATATTAAGGCTATGAAGTTCAGAGATAACAAGAGAAGTTATAACTGGGATATACACGATAACTGTACTGTTCTAGGGCTTCTTGTTGAATATACTGAACAAGAAAGTGGAGTGATAGAGCTTGACCTTAGTATTCCAGGCGATGTAAAGAGAGATGAAAACTCTGTTCGCGAATATAAGGGCTTGGGTAAGGTTGTAGATTTTGCTTATAGCTATTTAGATCCATCTATATAATGGACTTTGTATTACAATAGAAAGATACAGATGTGTTCTATCCTTCTCAGAGGGTAGAACACATCTTCTTAATTGCCATTATATAATTGTCTTTTCAAGTATATACAGTTAGCGTTTCAGTTATATATTGTTTACTTTTAGACTGTATATCGTTTGTAAATAAGTTATATATAGTTTGTTTTTATACAAAATACTGTATGAAAATCATCTGTATATAGTTCTAACACTCTATCTATAAAAGCACACAAAGAAATGTTTAGGAAGATAAGTTTGCTTATAATCACTCTGTCCTTTTGCTCTCTGTCTTTTGCACAGACAAGCATAAAGGATTTTTTCAAAGACACTGGTTCTTTGAAGGTATATAAAGGTATGCTCACTGTTTACGAAAATGGAGATAAGTTCTATTGGGAGGTGCCTGACACTGTCCTTGATAGAAATATGTATGTTTTCAAGACCATACTTAGTGCGCCAGAGCAGCCAAACAGAAACACATCTGAGAAGTATGGATATGCAGGAGATATGATAGGTCCGATGTTGTTTAGCTTTTCCAAGAGAGGAAATGAGTTGTGGATAATGGACACCGCACATCACGACAGAGTTGTTGCAGATAGTGGTGCCTACTCTCGTCTTGCATTAACTTC
>JAUMWZ010000143.1 GCA_030529405.1 Bacteroides sp.
GTCACCTTGACTTGCAAATCTCTTTCAGATGATAATATCCTTTGATTCCATCACACCGAGAGAGCCTTTAATAACAGACTGTTCTGTAAACGACTGCACACCGTCTGCCACTAAATGTTTACCCCAACGAAGTATAGGCACAAACCCTTCTGTGTGTCTGCGTGTGGCGCACGATGTTATGTGGTCGGGAAGTATTGTTATCGTCAGTGGCTTGTCATACTCTTTCGCCCAACCGTATATTATTCTTACCAAACGTGAGTCAAAGTCTTCAATACATCTTATCTTTCGGTTGTAATCGCCTAAATGGCTTGCCTCGTCCATAGCCTCAACGTGTAGGAAAACAAAGTCAGCCCCCTCCTCAATTGCCTTTATTGTCGCCCTAGCCTTAGCCTCATAGTCAGTGTCGTAACTACCTGTTGCAGAGGGAATGTTCACTACTGAAAATCCACTGTATATACCTATGCCCTTAATTATATTTACTCCAGAAATCAAGTAAGGAGAGTTTAGATGTGGATTAAGAAGATTGAATTTTGGAAGGTCAATAGGCTTGCCCGCACTCCAAAGCCACGCACAGTTTATCGGTAGTTCGTTGCGCTGTATTCTCTCTTTGTTCACTCGGTGAGAGTTAAGCAAACTTACAGATTCTAAGGCGATAGCATTTATAAGTTCAGACGTTTTGCGTGCGCAATCACTATTGGCTACTGACAGATGAGTAGATATTTCCTGTTGGATAATATCGTGTGGAGCATGACAAAACACATATTCACTGCCATTTTCTATCACTGCAATATTTTTGAAACCACCACCATGATGAAAAACAACTCCCCTACCCGCAAAATGATTGTTCAGCAAGTTGATAACCTCCTTACTCTCGTCGTCAGTTATGCCCCCTGCCGTGTGGTCTGTCATCACATTGCCCGTCACACAAGTCAGATTGCAACGCAAATAAAGATTCTCGGGCAATAAGTCTACACCAAGTGCTGCCGATTCTAGCACAGCACGACCGCAGTTTAAGTACTCTTTCGGATAACCAAGTATTGACATATTAGCCACTTCGCTACCTATATACATGCCATCGGGTACAGTCTGCACGCAACCACATATCCCTTCGGCGCACATCTTATCAAGAAAAGGCGTGCTGGCAACCTCCAACGGAGTCCTATTGTTTAATTCCCTCATCGGCAAGTCTGCCATACCATCGGGTACGATAACTATTTGCCTCATCAATGGTCTGGTATGTTTATATGGTAAGTAAGTAATGATTACAACGAAAGTGTCCTACATTCTGCCCACAAGCGACCTATTTACTGCCGTTAGCAGTCTTTATCTTCTGCATAAGGTCAGAAGCAAACACAAACTGGTTAAGCCTTTCGTTAGAAGAATTAAGCACTTGCTCTTTCTGTCCTTCCCATTCTTTACGTCCTTCGTATATATATACAACCTTATCTCCAATACCTACTACCGAATTCATATCGTGGGTATTGATAATTGTCGTTATGTTATAGTCCTGCGTAATATCTCTTATCAGTTCGTCAATGATTATTGATGTTCGTGGGTCTAAACCAGAGTTTGGTTCATCGCAAAACAGATACTTGGGGTTCAGTGCTATTGCTCTTGCTATTGCCACTCTTTTCTGCATACCTCCACTAATCTCACCTGGAAACTTATCTTTAGCCGCTAGCAGATTAACTCTATCAAGACAGAACAAAGCACGTTTTTCTTGTTCTCGCAAAGTCTGATTACTAAACATATTGAGTGGGAACATTACGTTTTCAAGTACGCTTAGTGAGTCGAACAACGCTGCACTCTGAAAAATCATACCCATCTCTCTTCGTATGTTTTTTCTGTCTGTTTTGCCCATCTTCAAGAAGTCTCTACCGTCATACAGTATCTCTCCACCGTCAGGAGTAAGCAGTCCGACAATACATTTCATCAACACCGTCTTTCCCGAACCACTTTGTCCGATAATCAAACTCGTCTTTCCCTTTTCAAACTCTATATTCATATCTTCCAACACCTGTTTACCATTGAAAGACTTACTAAGGTTTTTTATTTCTATCATAGTTTATACAGAGTTTTATTTAGAACAACAATTTTGTTAGAATTAAATCAGCAAACAGCACCAAAATGCTACTTGTTACAACCGCATCGGTAGATGATTTGCCTACTTGCACAGACCCGCCTTCGACTGTATAGCCTTTATATGCCGGCACACTTGATATTATAAAAGCAAAGAATATAGCTTTGATGAAACTTGCCCAAACAAACCATTCCACGAAAGAATATTGCAGTCCGTATGCCAAGTCGCTTGCACTCATAACTCCAATAAACCAACATGTGCAGAAAGCACCTATAATCCCTGCAAAGATGCTAAAGATAACAAGCAGAGGCACAGCAGTAACCATTGCCATAATCTTCGGAAGTATCAGATAGTTTGCAGAGTTCACACCCATTATTTCAAGAGCGTCAATTTGCTGAGTGACCCTCATAGACCCAAGTTCTGATGCTATGTTCGACCCTATTTTGCCTGCCAATATGAGGCACATTATAGATGATGAAAATTCCAGCAACATAATTTCTCGGGTAACAAATCCAACAGTCCAGCGTGGCATCCAAGGTCCTTCGATGTTGAGTTTAATCTGAATTGTGATGACAGCGCCAATAAAAAATGAAATAATAAGAACTATCCATATTGAGTTCACTCCCAACTGTTCCAGTTCAAACAAGTATTGCCTCATGGTCATTCTTAGCTTGTCTGGGCGACTGAATGTTCTATACATAAGCATAATATAATCGCCGAGAGAATGCAGTGATTTTATAATCATAAATCGTTTATATTTAGCGAGGTAGCAAATCATATACAGTTTAGAAGTTGATTGTATATAGTCTGCAAACAAACTATATACAGTCTAGATGTAAACCATATACAACTGACAAATCATTTATATTTAATTGAATGCAAATGTACATTATATTTTCCTCTTATTTTACTACATTTGTGGCAAAATAGGCTATAATGGAAGAAAACAAAATGGTTCTTAGAACCGAGAACTTAGTAAAGCAGTACGGAAAAAGAACGGTAGTGAACGATGTTTCTATAAACGTTAAGCAGGGAGAGATAGTAGGTTTGCTGGGTCCGAATGGAGCAGGCAAGACAACATCTTTCTATATGACTGTGGGACTTATAGTACCAAACAAAGGAAGAATATTCTTAAACGACCTCGACATCACAGACTATCCGGTGTATAAACGAGCTCAAGCAGGGATAGGATATTTAGCGCAAGAAGCATCTGTATTCAGACAAATGAGCGTGGAAGATAACATTGCATCTGTACTTGAAATGACAAACAAGCCTATTGAATATCAGAAAGACAAGCTAGAGAGTCTAATTGCCGAGTTCAGGCTACAGAAGGTAAGAAAGAACAAAGGAAATCAGCTATCGGGAGGCGAACGCCGAAGAACAGAAATAGCTAGATGTTTGGCAATAGACCCTAAGTTTATAATGCTTGACGAACCTTTTGCGGGAGTAGACCCTATAGCTGTGGAGGACATACAACAGATAGTGTGGAAGCTGAAAGACAAGAACATAGGAATACTTATTACTGACCACAACGTGCAAGAAACGTTGAGCATCACCGACAGAGCATACCTTTTGTTCGACGGTAAGATACTTTTCCAGGGAAACCCAGAAGAGCTTGCGGCAAACAAGATAGTAAGAGAAAAATACCTAAGTAACAGTTTCGTGCTTAGAAAGAAAGAGTTTCAGTAAAAAGCATATACATGTGCTGTCACGAATGTGAACAGACACAATATAGGCACTACTTGAAGCCTAACAAAACGCTTGACAAAGGTGCGCATAAGGACGTTGAATTTCTCCTTATGTCTTTATCGGGCAATTTACTAACAAACTAATAATGAATATTATGAAGAAGTTATTTTCAACAGTCGTTATGGCTGTTTTCCTAAGCGTATGTTCTTACGCACAAACAGAAATCCAGAGTTTCAATGATGAGGGCAAGGTTGTCTTCGAAGGAATTGCTTTAGGCACACCGATAGATGACTTTAAGAAAAACTTAGAAGAAAAGGGCTACAAATTTCACTCTGAGGTACTGACAACCTGCATATACACTAAACAGTCGGAGGCAGGAGCATACAGACTGATAGTTAGCTATACTCCAAAGACGAAGTTAGTGAGCCACATGACCATGAACATAGGCGTCAAACAAGAGTGGGAA
>JAUMWZ010000002.1 GCA_030529405.1 Bacteroides sp.
AAGTCGTAATGTTTCACACTTGTTTGAGCAGAGCGAGCTTGTGAAACATAGACTTGACGGCAACAAACGGCAAACGGACACACGGGCGAAACCTTTTCTTGGTTCTTATTTTCGGTTCTGAAAAGAAGAACATTACTGATAAAAGGAGAAGAAAAGAAGAAATGAAAAGAAGAACATTTACAAAGAAAAAGGAAAGACGAGAAAGAAGAAAATATTATATATAAAAACAGCTTTCTAAATGATATACAGCTGATTTGTAAAACGTATATCATTTAGATATAAAATATATACAGTTTGGAAATTGACTATATACAGTTTGGTTGTAAACTATATATAGCTTAGGAACCAACTGTGTGTTGTTTACTCAATAGATGTTATATGTTTACTCTTCCTCCTCGTTGCCTTTTAGTGTTGGCAAACATATATGGTATTTTGCAGAAATAAGTCTTGCGGCGAAAACAGTACTTCCTGCAAGTATTTGGCAAACTACATCTTCCAGTCCTATGTAGCTTGCAAACCAATATGTTATACCACCAATAACGCAGGCTATTGCATATATTTCTTTTCTGAAAATAAGAGGTATTTCATTTATCAATACATCTCTAATTACGCCTCCAGCAGCACCTGTCATGCTACCCATAATAACTGCCACCCAAAAAGGCATTCCAAGAGCAATGCTTTTTCCTACACCTACCACTGTGAAAAGAGCCAATCCGATGCTGTCGAATATGAAAAAAGTGTTGTGGAGATGTATGAGTGTGCGGCTGAAAAGAATAACCCATAGCAAAGCCAAGCCCGTACATATCAAATATATTGGGTCTGTCATCCAACCTGGAGTTACATCTAAAAGCAAATCTCTGATAGTACCCCCACCAATGGCAGTTACAAAGCCCACGACATAAGCTCCAAACCAGTCGAAACGCTTAGCTGATGCAAGCCTTATTCCACTGATAGCAAAGGCGAAAGTTCCTACGAAGTCGAGTATTTGTACAAATGTTGTCATATATAAACTATTTTTGTCTGCAAAGTAACTAATAAATTCCCTAAGAAAATATACTTTTGTGTTCCAAACGGAAGTTATATAAATATGAAAATAACAATAATAGCAGGGGCAAGACCTAACTTTATGAAAATTGCTCCCATAGTACATGCAATAGATGCAGCTAAAACAAACGGTAAGAACGTGTCTTATAGGTTGGTGTTTACAGGAACTAAAGACGACAGCAGTATTGATGCATCTTTGTTTTCTGACCTAGATATGAGAGAACCTGATGTGTATTTAGGTGTGAAACACTCTAACTCTATTGCTATGGCAGCAAACATTATGATTGAGTTTGAAAGGGAATTACTGCAAAATACTGCCGACTTGGTTTTGGTGGTAGATGACCTTACTGCCACAATGAGTTGTTCTATCGTTGCAAAGAAAAGGGGCTTGAAGGTGGCGCATCTTGTAGCTGGAACACGTTCGTTTGATATAAATATGCCTAAAGAGGTAAACAGAGTAATCACTGACGGACTAGCTGATTATCTTTTCACAGCTGGTATGGTGGCAAACAAAAACCTTAACCAAACGGGGGCAGAAAGCAAGAAAATATATTACGTGGGTAATGTGTTGATTGACTCAATAAGGTATAACAGACACAGACTTATACGTCCTATGTGGTTTGGCTCATTAGGACTAGAGGAAAAGAAATATATACTACTGACCATAAATAGAAGAACGCTTACGTCTAATAAAGAGAAGCTGAAAGAAATTGTATCTAAGGTGGTAGAAAAATCAAAAGGCATTCCAGTAATAGCACCATTGCATAACTACGTGAGAGAAGCTATTGAAAAGTTGAATGTCAAAGCAGATAATCTGCATATAATACCATCGCAAAGCTATCTGTCATTCGGTTTCTTGGTAAATAATGCTATGGGGATTGTAACTGACTCTGGAAATGTGGCAGAAGAAGCTACTTTCTTGAACATACCTTGCATCACTTTGAATGATTTTGCTGAACACCCAGAAACTTATAAAGTAGGAACTAATGTGTTGGTGGGAGAAGATGTAGAGGCACTTTCTCAATCATTGGAAGTTATGATTAACGGAGAATGGAAGAAAGGTGTGTTGCCAGAAAAATGGGACGGAAGAACATCTGAAAGAATAATACAGATTCTTACAGAAGTGGAATAAATATAACTCAAGGTTGGGCAATGAATGTGTTATGTCATGTTGCTCAACCTTTTGTGCTTTATCTGAAACTGTTGGGAGGGTAGGAGATTATCATCTGCAAATGTTTCATCAATAATCATAATAATAGACTTTATTATCAAAACAGTATGAAGTTTTTGAGGTTTATAGCCATAATATATTTTATGTCTTTTGTCTTTATTGCGAAAGGGCAAATGATATCTGGAGTAGTGACAGATTCTGTTACTAAAGAAGCAGTAATGTATGCGTCGGTGGTTTACGAGGACAAGAGAGATTCGGGAACAAGCACAAATATCGATGGCGAATACAAACTGCTTTCAAGAGGAAAAGGAAAGAGGCTTATTTTCTCAGCTCTTGGATATAAATCTAAAACTGTTTCTGTAAAAGGAGGAGAAGAAGTTATAAATGTTGTGTTGGAACAAGAGAGTATCGCTCTGAATGAAGTTGTAGTGAAGGCAAGGAAAGATAAGTATTCGCGCAAAAACAATCCTGCTGTCGAGTTTATGAAGAAGGTTATAAGCAACAAAAAGCATCAGAAACTCGAAGAGAATGATTACTACAGGTACAATAAGTATGAGAAGATGAAACTTTCTATCAATGATATCACTGAAGAAAGTATGAAGAAAGGGATATACAAGAAGTATGCCTTCATCAAAGATCAGGTTGAACGCTCTCTAGTTACTGGTAAGATGATTCTTCCAATATCTGTGCAAGAAACCGTGTCGGAGGTTGTTTACCGAAAAAATCCAGAAGATAAGAAAGAGATAATACACGGAGTTAATAACAACGGTATAGAGGAATATTTTTCATCTGGAGAAATGTTGGGTACAATACTAAAAGAAGTTTTTGCCAATGTAAACATATACGACAACGAGATAAGATTACTTCGCCAGAGATTTGTTAGCCCTATAAGCGACAACTCTATATCATTCTATAAGTTTTACTTGATGGATACCGTCAAGATTGAGGATAGAGAATGCGTACACCTTACTTTTGTACCGCAAAATTCGCAAGACTTTGGTTTCACAGGTCACCTTTATGTGCTTAAAGACTCTACTTATGCCGTGAGAAAATGTATAATGAACTTACCTAAAAACACTGGAGTTAATTGGGTAAATAATATGAACATAGTGCAAAAGTTTCATCAATTGAGCAATGGTAATTGGGCACTTACTGATGATGACGTTACGGTTGATTTGTCATGGGATAAGAATAAAACTTCACAGAGTTTACAGGTGGAGAAATTGACAAAGTACAGTGACTATTCATTTGAAGAAGTAGACAAACGCATTTTTAAGTTCAAGGGCGACCTGATTAAAGAGGCTAATATGCTCAACAAAGATGAAAGCTTTTGGCAGAAGTTCAGAAAGGTGCCGCTGACTAAGAACGAAAGCAACATGGACGTATTTATGAATAAACTTGGACAAATACCAGGTTTCAAGTTCATAATATTCGGAACAAAAGCACTTATAGAAAACAGTATCGAGCTAGGAACTAAGGATAAGCCGAGCAAGATAGATATTGCTCCAGTAAACACTATGGTTACAAGCAACTATGTAGATGGGCTTCGCCTCAGATTGAGTGCAATGACTACGGCAAAACTTAATCCTTATCTTTTCGCTGATGGTTATCTTGCTTACGGATTCAAAGATAAACGTTGGAAATATAATGCTAAACTGTCTTATTCTTTTCTTAAAAGAGATTTTGTTGTATGGGAGTTCCCTAAGCACTTTATATCTGCATCATATTCTTACGATGTAATGTCTCCGATGGATAAGTTCTTGTTTACCGACAAGGATAATGTCTTTGTGTCTTTCAAGACTACTACAGTAGACCAAATGTCATATATAAGAGATGCGGTAATAAACTATGAATTGGAACAAAGGAATGGTTTGTCTGTAAAAGCAATGTTAAGACATAGAAACGACGAGCCAGCAGGAATACTCCAATATATACCTAATGTTCGCGACGAGAATAATAACATCGTTCTCGGAACTTCTCCTATAAAAGATATAACTACTTCTGAAATAAACCTTACACTAAGGTATGCTCCGGGCGAAAGATTTGTGAATACAAAGCAAAGACGCATACCTGTATCTCTTGATGCTCCACGATTTTCTATCAGCCATACTATGGGATTGAAGGGAGTGTTAGGTGGTCAGTACAACTTCAATCGTACAGAAGCAAGTATATGGAAGAGATTTTGGTTGCCATCTTCTTGGGGTAGAGTAGACTTCAGTATAAAAGGTGGAGTTGAATGGAATAAAGTTCCTTTCCCATTGCTTATCATGCCAGAAGCCAACCTCTCTTATATCACTCAGAACGAAACATTCTGTTTGATAAACAATATGGAGTTTTTGAACGACAGGTTTGCATCTCTTTCAATGTCATACAATATGAACGGAAAACTATTTAATAGAATTCCACTTCTAAGAAAACTAAACTGGAGAGAGATGTTCAGGGTAAGAATGCTGTGGGGTACTCTTACAGACAAGAACAATCCGTTTAAGAGTAAGGACGACTATCTGTTTGACTTCCCTCGCAGGAATGGTCAATACACAAGTCATGTAATGGACCCTAAGATGCCATATATAGAGGCTAGCTTTGGTATATACAATATATTCAAACTGTTACATATAGAATATGTACACAGATTTACTTACTTGAACCACCCAAATATAAATAAAAACGGATTACGTTTTATGATACAAACAGTGTTCTGATGAACACATAAACAGTATTATATATGCAACCTTTGGCAGAAAGATTACGACCTCGCACGTTTGATGACTACATAGGACAAGAACATTTAGTAGGAAAGGGGGCTGTTATCCGCAATATGGTGGAATCAGGTCGTATCTCTTCTTTCATTCTTTGGGGACCTCCTGGAGTGGGAAAGACCACTCTTGCCCAAATGATAGCCAACAAACTTTCCACATCTTTTTATACTCTCAGCGCAGTGACCTCTGGAGTTAAAGATGTGCGTGAGGTTATTGAGAAAGCTAAAAATAGTCGCTTTTTCAGTCAGAACAGCCCAATTCTTTTCATAGACGAGATTCATCGTTTCAGCAAATCACAACAAGACTCACTACTTGGTGCAGTAGAAAACGGCACAATAACTTTGATTGGTGCCACAACTGAGAATCCTTCGTTCGAGGTTATTCGTCCTCTTCTCTCACGCTGTCAATTATATGTTCTAAAGCCATTAGAGAAAGACCATCTACTCAAACTCCTTGAAAATGCTATCAAAAAAGACGTTGTTTTGAAAGAGAAAAACATTGTTCTTTCAGAAACAGATGCCATCATCAGATACTCTGGAGGAGATGCTCGCAAACTGTTAAACATTCTCGAGTTGGTTGTATATTACCAACCTGGAAACGATATACAAATTACAAATGAATTAGTAATAAATGTTCTCCAGCAAAACCCTCTTGCTTACGACAAGAGTGGAGACCTGCACTACGATATAATATCAGCCTTTATCAAGTCAATAAGAGGTAGCGACCCAGATGCAGCTGTCTATTGGTTAGCTAGAATGATTGAAGGTGGCGAAGACCCAACCTTTATAGCTCGGAGATTAGTTATTTCAGCCTCAGAAGACATAGGCTTGGCAAATCCTAATGCACTCTTGCTTGCCAATTCATGCTTTGACACGGTTAAGAATATAGGAATGCCAGAGGGCAGGATAGTACTCTCTCAAACGGCAATATATTTGGCTACAAGCCCAAAAAGCAATTCTGCCTACATGGCTATAAACGATGCTCTTGATTTGGTAAAACGAACAGGAAATCTACCCGTGCCACTCCACCTGAGAAATGCGCCAACTAAGCTGATGAAAGAGCTTGGTTATGGGGCTGACTATAAATATTCTCACAACTACGACAATAATTTTGTGGCGCAAGAATACCTTCCACCTCAACTTGGTGATGTGTCATTGTGGCAACCACAAAACAATTCTGCCGAGCAGAAGATAAGAGAGCGTATGCAATCTATTTGGAAAGACAGATACAATAAATAATAATAAACAATATAACACAGAACTATGAAAATTGTAGTATTAGACGGATATGCGGCAAACCCAGGAGATTTGTCTTGGGACGTGTTGAAAACTTTGGGCGACTGCACTATATACGACAGAACAATGCCAAATGAAGTAGTGGAAAGAGCTTTTGATGCAGAGGCTATTTTGACAAACAAGGTTATACTAAAAGATGAGTTATTGGCTCAACTTCCTAATCTGAAATACATCGGAATATTAGCTACTGGATATAACTCTGTAGATATTGAGTCGGCAAAGCAAAGAGGAATTATCGTTACAAACATACCTTCTTACAGCACACCTTCAGTAGCACAGATGGTTTTTGCACATATACTAAACATAGCATCTCAAGTGAAACACCACTCTGATGAAGTAAGAAAAGGAAGGTGGACAAACAGCCAAGACTTCTGCTTTATAGACTCTCCACTTCTTGAACTAAGAGGAAAGAAAATAGGTCTTATAGGTTTGGGAAACATAGGATATAACACTGCCAGAATAGCAATAGGTTTCGGAATGGAAGTCTATGCTTACACTTCAAAGTCAGTGTTTCAGTTGCCACCAGAAATCAAGAAACTAGATTTGGACGGCATATTCAAAGAGTGCGACATTGTTAGCTTACACTGTCCGCTTACTCCAGAAACAAGAGGGCTGGTAAATAAAACTCGCCTTGAACTTATGCGTCCTTCGTCTATAATTATAAATACAGGACGTGGCCCGCTAATAGTAGAACAAGACCTAGCAGACGCACTCAACAGCGGAAAGATATATGCTGCAGGACTGGACGTACTATCGTCTGAACCACCAAAAGCAGACAATCCGTTGCTGGCTGCTAAGAATTGTTTCATAACTCCACACATTGCTTGGGCAACGGCAGAAGCACGCGAACGCCTTATGTCTATTGCTATTGAGAATGTAAAGTCTTACATTGCAGGAAACCCTACAAATGTAGTCAATAAGTAATGCTTATCTGCCCTCTTGGGCTAGCGTTTTATCATACAAAACAGTTATCATTTGGTTGCTTATTAGCTACACTTGATAACTGTTTTTTTATTGCTTACACCCATACTGACACTATTTCTTTCCCTTTTTCTCTTTTCATCTTTCTCGTTTTAATTGTTGTTTTGTTATCTATGTGATTGGTTCCTCTTGTCGTCTACTTTATCTGATTTTCTTGTAATAATCTGTTATATAATACGTTTTATGTATTTTTCACGTTTGGCTATTTGTGTGATAATTATAAATATATATCTTTCTGCAGATTATTAACCAAAAATTAAAAACGAGAGAAGTATTATGGCTAATTACAAAATTGAAGAAATTGAAGGTATAGGACCTGCATATGGTGAGAAACTAAGAAAAATTGGTATAACAAGTACAGACAAATTGTTGGAGGCTTGTTTAACAAAGAAGCAAAGAAAAGAAGTATCTGAAAAGACTGGTCTTGACGAAGCTAAAATCCTTAAATGGGCAAATATGACAGATTTGTTCAGAATAAAGGGTGTAGGTTCTGAATATGCAGAACTTCTTGAGGCTGCAGGTGTAGACACAGTGAAGGAACTTGCGCAACGCAAAGCAGACAATCTTACAGCAAAGATGGAAGAAGTAAACGCACAAAAGAAGTTAGTTCGCAGAACACCAGCTTTGAAGAGCGTTGAAAGTTGGGTTGCACAAGCCAAACAGCTACCAAGAAAGTTAGAGTATTAGTGCATACTCACTGTTAAGTTATATGAGTGGTCAGAACAAAAGAATGCTCTGACCACTCATTTTTTATATACATCTCTCGTCTTGAGTGTCTTTATATAGAGTATGAATATAGTTGCCCATTTCCTGCTTTATGCAATCTTTCAAAGCTAGGACTATATTCTTTCAAGGGAAATAATAAACGCCACCTCCAAATACTGTTTGCCTCCATTTCCTAAACCATATACAGTTGAGTTGCAAACCGTATATAGTCAATAAACAAACTATATATAGTTTAGAAATCAACTGTATATAGTCTGCAAAACGGTTGTGAATACTTTTTTTGCACTATTACTTATTCTTTTGGTTATAAAGAGTTATATTCGCCATCAAATTAAAAAAACAGTGTGAAATGAAAAAGATTAACGTTTTTATTATGTCTGCTATTATTATGACTACTTCATCTTGTGTTGGTGGGGCAAAGTCGTCTGACTCTTCTAACGGAGTGTTAATTGAAAAGTCGAATATCAAGATAGAAAACAAGCGTATGTCTCCTGAAGCTCTTTGGGCAATGGGAAGAATTGGCGATTTTGCAGTATCGCCTGACGGCAAGAAAATAGCATATACGGTGGCTTATTACAGTGTTGCTGAGAACAAGAGCAACAGAGAAGTGTATGTTATGAATGCTGACGGAACAGACAATAAGCAAATCACTAAAACAACACACCAAGAGAGCCAAGTGGCATGGATTAAAGGGGGTGAGAAGATTGCATTCTTGAGTAATGAGTCGGGTAGCAACCAAATATATCAAATGAATGCTGACGGTAGTGCAAGAGAACAGCTTACTAGCTATGAGGGTAATATTGAAGGCTTTTCATTCTCTCCTGACGAAAAGAAGTTGATGTTTATATCTACCGTGAAAACCAAGGCAGAAACATCGGCAATGTATCCAGACCTGCCAAAAACAACAGGTATGATTATTACTGACCTTATGTATAAACATTGGGACGAGTGGGTTACAGAAGCACCTCACCCTTTCGTTGCTGACTTCGACGGTAAGTCTATAAGCAACGTGGTTGATGTTCTTCAAGGCGAACCTTATGAAAGTCCTATGCGTCCGTTCGGTGGAGTTGAGCAGTTGGCGTGGAGCAATGACGGCAAAGAAATAGCATATACTTGCAGAAAGAAAATAGGACTGGAATATGCGTTATCTACAAACTCTGACATATATGTATATAACTTAGAGTCAAAGGAAACACGCAACATAACTGAAGAAAATAAAGGTTACGACACAAATCCGCAATACTCGCCAGACGGTAAACATATTGCTTGGCTTAGTATGGAAAGAGATGGGTTTGAAGCAGACTTAAACAGATTGTTCGTTATGAATGTTGAAACGGGTGAGAAAACATTCGTAAGCGACAAGTTCGAGTCAAACGTAGACCAATTTGTATGGACAAAAGACTCTAAGGGCTTTTACTTTGTTGGCGTATGGCACGGACTTAGCCACATATACTCTCTTGACATAGCAACAAAAGAGATAAAGCAACTAACACAAGGTCAGTATGACTATGTTGCTGTTTCTCATTTGGGCGACCAGCTGATAACAAAGAGACACTCGATGAGTGAAGCTGACGAACTGTTTGCGGTAAATACAAACGGCGAGGTGAGTCAGCTTACTAAAGAAAACAGTCATATATACGACCAAATTGAAATGGGTAAGGTTGCGCCTCGTTGGGTTAAGACTACTGACGGAAAAGATATGCTTGTGTGGGTTATATTCCCTCCACAATTCGACCCAAATAAGAAGTATCCAGCTATACTTTATTGTCAAGGAGGACCACAAAGTGCAGTGAGTCAGTTCTGGTCATACAGATGGAATATGCAAACTTTTGCTGCTAAGGACTACATTATTGTTGCTCCTAACCGTCGTGGACTACCGGGATTTGGCAAAGAATGGAACGAACAGATTAGTGGCGACTATGGTGGTCAGTGTATGAGAGATTATTTCAGTGCAATAGACGAAGTGGCTAAGGAAAGCTATGTAGACGAAAACCGTCTTGGTGCAGTAGGTGCCAGCTTCGGAGGCTTCTCTGTTTACTGGCTAGCAGGCAATCACAACAAACGTTTCAAAGCATTCATTGCTCACAATGGTATATTCAACATGGAAATGCAATATCTTGAAACAGAAGAAAAATGGTTTGCAAACTGGGATATGGGTGGTGCTTATTGGGAAAAAGACAATAAAGTGGCACAAGGCACATTCGCTAACTCTCCGCACAAGTTTGTAGACAAATGGGACACACCTATTCTATGTATTCACAGCGAAAAAGACTATCGCATTCTTGCAAATCAAGCTATGGCAGCCTTTGACGCCGCTAAGTTGAGAGGTGTACCAGCTAAGATGCTGATGTTTCCAGACGAAAACCATTGGGTGCTTAAACCACAGAATGGTATCTTATGGCAAAGAGTGTTTGCCGATTGGCTTGATGAATGGCTAAAAGACGATGCAAAGAAGTAAACTGTGCATATAACACACCGTTTCTAAACGATATATTGTTTGGAAGTTGGTTATATATAAATTGGGAGCAAACTGTATACAGTCTGCTCCCAATTTATATATACTCAGTTTTTGAGTTGTAATTGTGTTATTTCAAAGACGATATTCCTACTTAGCAAAAAGCAGTTCTCTGTACTTCGGCAATGGCCATATTTCGTCGTCAATCTCTAGCTCTAAGTGGTCTATGTGATCTCTTATTTCGTCAAGATAAGGCTTAACTTTTTCTTCATACATAAAGGCTTTCTCTTTGTGGTCTTTTAGTTTGTTTGCCTCTTTTCTAGTCTCTATCATGTCGTGTACTAACTGTTTTATTGCAGTTACTCTACGAGATATTTCCCTAACAAGGTCTTTTCTGTCCTTGCTTATTGCTTCATATTCGTCTGTGTCAAATATCTTTTTTAGTCCAATCAAGTTTTCTAAAAGTCTGTTTTGATAAGTCACAGCAGTTGGAACGATATGATTTATAGCCAAATCTCCAAGCACACGACTTTCAATTTGTACTTTCATAGTATACTTATCAAGCTCAACCTCAAGCCTACTTTTTAACTCCACTTCGTTGAAAATCTGCTCTCCTATCAGCACACTCTTAGCCTGTTCGTCAGTCAATTTAGTAAGAGCCTCCGGCACATGACATATATTTGTCAGTCCTCTGCGCTTTGCTTCGTCTCTCCATTCTTGAGAATATCCGTCGCCTTCAAACCTTATCGGCTCAGACTCTATTATCAGCTCTTTCAGTACCTTAAATATAGCTTCGTCTTTATTCATACCGTTTTCTATCAAGCCTAAAACGGTTTTATTGAACTTGTTTAGTTGGTTTGCCATAGCGGCATTTATAACTATCATCGCAGCAGCACAGTTTGACGATGAACCTGCTGCTCTAAATTCAAATCTGTTGCCTGTAAATGCAAACGGAGATGTGCGGTTTCTGTCGGTCGTGTCTAGTAGTATGTCTGGCAATCTCCGTATTCCCAACTTCAAGGTTGTCTTTTCTTCTGGTGTCATCTTGCTATCGCCAACCTGACGGACAATGTCATCAAGAATAGTAGAAAGCTCTCTTCCGAGGAAACATGATAATATTGCTGGCGGAGCCTCACTAGCACCAAGGCGGTAACTATTGCCTGCACTCGAGATAGATGCTCTTAGCAAATCTTGATTCTTATATACCATCATGAGTGCATTAACAAGAAACGTCAAGAAAAGCATATTGCCCTTTGGATTCTTTCCAGGAGCAAACAGATTTATTCCGTTATCAGTGCATAGCGACCAGTTATTGTGTTTGCCCGAACCATTAACACCACTGTAAGGCTTTTCGTGAAGAAGTACGTTGAACTTATGCTTTTGTGCAATCCTTTTCATCAAATCCATTACAAGTTGGTTATGGTCATTTGCCAAGTTGCAATTCTCGAATATAGGAGCAAGTTCAAATTGGTTTGGAGCCACTTCATTATGTCTTGTCTTGGCAGGTATACCTAGTTTGTGGCATTCTATTTCTACCTCTTTCATAAAAGCAGTAACTCTTGGCGGGATAGAACCGAAGTAATGGTCTTCTAGCTGTTGGTCTTTTGCCGATGAATGACCCATAAGTGTTCTGCCAGTTAAACACAAATCGGGGCGAGCATTATATAGTGCAGAATCTACTAAGAAATACTCTTGTTCCCAACCTAGGTTGGTGTACACTCGAGTGACGTTTTTATCAAACAACTGACATACATCTGTTGCGGCTTTATCTACTGCAGCCAATGCCTTTAGTAATGGAGTTTTGTAGTCTAAGGCTTCTCCTGTGTACGATATGAATATAGTAGGGATACACAAAGTGTTATCCACCACGAAGGCAGGTGAAGATACGTCCCATGCTGTGTAACCTCTTGCTTCGAAGGTGTTTCTTATTCCTCCGTTTGGAAAAGAAGATGCGTCTGGCTCTTGTTGAACAAGAAGTTTTCCCGAAAATCTTTCTATCACTCCTCCATCGTCAGATATTTCTATGAATCCGTCGTGTTTTTCTGCTGTTCCGTCTGTCAATGGTTGAAACCAGTGTGTGTAATGTGTTACGTTCAAAGACTTCGCCCAGCTTTTCATACCGTTAGCTATCAAGTCTGCCATTTCTCTACTTATGGGTGTTCCTCTCTCCACAGCATCGACCACAGCTCTATACGCTTCCTTTGGAAGATATTCTTGCATCTTCTTTCTGTCAAACACATTCATTCCATAGTAGTCTGATATTTTGTTAGAAGGAGGTGTTACTTCTAACGGTTTTCTATTAGATAGCTCTTTAAGAGCAAAGAATCTCATTTCTGACATAATACTACCTTTATTTTATGTTTATAGCGTGCAAAAGTATTTGTTTTCTATGAAATACCCCTAAAATATAAGGGTTCTTTTCAGAAATAGTATGATTTTTCTTCTTGATACCCCTTTTGTGTGGTGGCTGGTAAACTTTGATGAATATATATAGTTAGCATGATAAATGTGTCAGTTGTATATAAATTAGGCACAATTTTGTTATTATAAAGCCTTTTATTTATACCTTTGATAAAAATAATGTTTGGAGGGTTTATATGATGTTCAAGGAAAGTACAATTAAAAAGATTAAAGAAGCTATTAAGCAGGCTATATCTGTCTACACTTCGTCAGATATAGAATTTATTCACACTGATATTTACATTCAGGCAGACAGATTGCTTGGTGAGTTGAATTTCAGTAACGATGAAGATGCAGAACTATATTCTGTAAGCATAGGAGAATTGAAGTCTGACACTCTAGAGGGCTATTACGAAAACTTAGAAGATGAATTGCGTAGCATTTTGGAAGATATGTATTCGGAATCAGTCTTTGATAAAGTGAAAATATCTACTCCTTACTCTTTCGTATTGATAGACGAAAACAAGGAAACAATATCTGACCTTTTGTTGATAGATGATGACACTGTTGTTCTTAACGGCGGACTTTTGAAAGGTTTAGATAAAGAGTTGGACGACTTTTTGAAGAACCTTTTAGAATCGTGATGTGAATAAAACAGCAATAATATCTCTATGTGGCTTGCGGTGTGCAATTACTCTGTGGGCAACGTAGCAGGTGTTTTTGTTTGTTGTTTTTTATTCCCTCCTTATAAGTGTTACATTCTTGAATCTCTCTAAACATTCATTCTAAGTCGTTTATGCTTATATGTCACATGTAGATGTACTGTGATATGTAACACCGTTATATACACTCTCTTGTTATGTCTTTATCTGTTTTCTAACCACCTGTATTAAGTCATTTTCTAATTTATATACAACTGACTTGCAAATAATATATAGCTGACTTCTAAACCATATATAGTTTGTTTATTGACTGTATACAGTTTGCAAAGCGTGTTTTCTTAACCTTTATCTGAGATAATAATATTCAATAGAAAAAATATATGCTTTTTGTGTTGCTATGATGCAAACAAAAAAACTTATATTTGTGTTTATGAACTAAAAGGCAAAGAGTCTTTTATCCTTAACAATCTAATAACAAAACAATATGAAAACAGATATTGAAATTGCACGTAGCATAGAGCTAAAGAATATTGCAGAGGTTGCAGAATCGGTTGGTATAGATGCTAACAGTCTGGAAAGCTATGGCAAGCACATAGCAAAGGTGCCATACAAGCTAATTGATGAAGAAAAGGTAAAGAAAAGTAACCTTATTCTTGTTACAGCCATTACTGCCACAAAGGCGGGAATAGGTAAGACTACCGTGTCAATAGGTCTTGCTCTTGGACTAAACAAAATAGGAAAGAAAGCCATAGTAGCTTTACGTGAGCCGTCATTGGGCCCATGTTTCGGAATGAAAGGTGGTGCTACTGGCGGTGGATATGCACAAGTGTTGCCTATGGAAAAGATAAATCTGCACTTCACTGGAGATTTTCATGCCATAACATCTGCTCACAACATGATTTCGGCAATGCTAGACAACTACTTGTATCAGAATCAATCTAACGGATTCTCTCTTAAAGAAGTGCTTTGGAAGAGAGTGTTAGACGTCAATGACCGCTCACTTCGTAGCATCATTGTAGGTATGGGGCCTAAAACTAATGGACTGTTGCAAGAGTCAGGCTTCGACATTACCTCGGCTTCTGAGATTATGGCAATTCTATGCTTATCTAAAGACATAGAAGATTTAAGAAGAAGAATAGAAAACATCATACTTGGTTTCACTCACGACGATAAACCATTCACTGTGAAAGACCTTGGAGTTGCAGGAGCAGTAACAGTGTTGTTGCAGGAGGCTATTAACCCTAACTTAGTGCAAACTACTGAGGGTACGCCTGCGTTTGTACACGGTGGACCATTTGCTAATATAGCACACGGTTGCAACTCTCTTATTGCTACCAAGACAGCAATGACCTTTGCAGACTATGTTGTTACAGAGGCTGGATTTGGAGCAGACTTAGGTGCTGAGAAATTCTATGACATCAAGTGTCGCAAGTCTGGTCTTCGTCCGCGTGCAACAGTTATTGTTGCCACCGCACAAGGGCTTAAAATGCACGGAGGTGTAGAACTTGAGAAGATAAAAGAGCCAAACATTGACGGACTGAGAGAAGGACTTAAAAACCTAGATAAGCACATCAAAAACTTACAGTCTTTTGGTCAGACAGTAGTGGTAGCTTTCAACAGGTTTGCAACAGATACAAATGAGGAGATAGAAGTCTTAAAGAACTACTGTAATGCTATCGGTGTGGACTGTGCTATAAACAATGCCTTTATGGAAGGTGGTGATGGTGCTATAGAGCTAGCCAACGTTGTTGTTAATGCAATAGAGAAACACCCTTCTAAGGAGCTAAAGTTTGCTTACGAAGAAAACGACAGCGTGAAGACAAAGGTTGATAAGTTGGCAAAAAATATATATGGAGCTAAAGATGTGGTATATAGTCTTGCGGCTAAAAACAAGATTAAGCTGATAGAAAGTTTAGGTATATCTCACTATCCGATATGTATTGCTAAGACTCAATTCTCTTTCTCTGCCGACCAAAAGGCGTATGGAGTTGCCAAAGACTTTGAGTTTAGTATAAAAGACATTGTTATAAACAATGGGGCAGAGATGATTGTGGTTATAGCGGGAGAAATAATGAGAATGCCGGGACTTCCTAAATCGCCTCAAGCGTTGCATATTGACATTGTAGATGGCGAAATTGAAGGACTTAGCTAATAACACATAACAAAACATATAGCAAGTAATGCTAGGAGCAACCGAGTGATGACATCACTTTGGTTGCTCTTTTTTTATTGTCGTGTTTTGAAGTATTGTTGTCTTAGTTGTTGATTATGAATGTGTTATCTCTTTGTGTGAATGCTGGTTTTGCAAACAATATATTGTTTGCAAGTCAGCTGTATATAATTGACTTCTAGACTGTATATAGTTTAATTGTTAGCTGTATATGGTTTGAAGTGGAGGGAATAATGTCTTTTGTTAGCCGTATAAACAAATCAAGGCAGTGATAATGTTCACTGCCTTGACGATTGTGACTCCGGTGCGATTCAAACGCACGACCTTCAGAACCGGAATCTGACGCTCTATTCACTAAGCTACGGAGCCTTTTGATGTGAACGCAAAATTAAGAAAAAACAAAGAAGTAAGAAATATAGATTGTTCAAATCATTGTTTGTGGCTCAAATACCCATATCTCTTTGGTCAGAAAACATCTTGTAAGTGGCAAAAACAATATAAACAAGCAACTAATGATGAAGTTTTGTCTGTGTAATGATTAAATAATACTATTTTTGCTGTTTATGAATGAAAAAGATAGGATATATGAGTTATTTGATAAATATAGAAAACTATAAACCAATTATTGATGTAAAACAGACAGAATTAGGCATAAAGCAGATAAAAGATTTCTTTCAGCTAAATCTGTCGTCTGAATTACGCCTTCGCAGAGTAACAGCTCCTTTGTTCGTGCTTAAAGGTATGGGGATAAACGATGACCTTAATGGAAAAGAGAATCCAGTAAGTTTTTCTATTAGCGATATGGATAGTAAAATTGCAGAGGTAGTTCATTCGTTAGCTAAATGGAAAAGACTAACTTTGGCAGAACATAACATCAGAAGCGGTTATGGCATATATACAGATATGAACGCTATAAGAGCTGACGAAGAATTGGGCAATCTTCACTCGCTATATGTAGACCAATGGGACTGGGAAATGTCTATAAATGAGGAAAACAGAAACATTGATTTTCTGAAAGATATAGTACGAAGAATATATGCAGCAATAGTAAGGACGGAGTATATGGTGTATGAGATGTTTCCAAGTATAGAACCGCAACTGCCAGAACAGATAAAGTTTATACACTCGGAAGAACTACTTCAGATGTACCCCAATATGGAACCAAAAGACAGAGAACACGCAATATGCCGGGAATATAAAGCTGTTTTCATAATGGGTATAGGTTGCCAACTTAGCAACGGAGAGAAACACGACAACAGAGCTGCAGACTATGACGACTATTCCAGCATAAATAGCGACGGATATAAGGGACTTAACGGAGATTTGCTTATATGGAATGATGTTCTGAAAAGGTCGGTCGAGTTGTCGTCTATGGGAATACGTGTAGATAAAGAAACCTTGCTTAGACAGCTGAAAGAGAAAGGTCAGGAGCATAAGACAGAACTGTTTTTCCATAAGAAGTTGATAAATGGCGAGTTGCCACTATCTGTTGGAGGCGGAATTGGTCAATCAAGACTGTGTATGTACTACTTGCGTAAAGCGCATATAGGCGAGATTCAAGCCAGTATTTGGCCTGATGATATGATAAAACAATGCAGAAAACAAAACATACGTTTGTTGTAATAATCTATAAGTGATATGGACGTTAGGATAGAAGAAAGCTGGAAAAAGGTGCTAAAAGATGAGTTTGAGAAAGACTACTTTATTAGGCTTACAGACTTTGTAAGGAGAGAATACGCTCAATATAGGGTGTTTCCGCCTGCAAAGTTAATATTTAATGCGTTCAATATCTGTCCTATTGACAAAGTGAATGTAGTCATCATTGGGCAAGACCCATATCACGGAGCTGGACAAGCACACGGACTTTGTTTCTCTGTGAACGATGGTGTGCCGTTTCCACCTTCATTAGTGAACATCTTCAAAGAGATAGAAAACGACATGGGTAAGCACATTCCGCAGTCTGGCAATCTTGAACGTTGGGCAAAACAAGGCGTTTTTCTGCTTAATGCAACATTAACGGTCAGAGAAAACACTGCTGGTTCGCACCAAAAGCAAGGTTGGGAAACCTTTACAGACAGTGTCATTGCAAAAATATCTGACTATAAAGACCACGTAGTCTTTATTCTTTGGGGGGCATACGCACAAAGCAAAGCGCAGATGATAGATAGAAATAAGCACTTGATACTCTCGTCTGCACACCCATCTCCACTATCGGCTCATCGTGGATTCTTCGGTAATCATCACTTCAGCAAAGCCAATGAGTTTCTTGTTAGTCATGGCAAGAAACCAATAGAATGGTAGTGTTGTACATAAATATTATTTAATCGGAAAATCAACTGTATATAGTTGGAAAATCAGTTATTTATAGTTTGCAAGTCAGCTGTATATGTTTTGCAAATAGACCGTATATGTTTTGCAAAATGTGTATATATAGTCTGAAAACAGGGGCTATTCTATTTGATTTTTTGTTGTCGATTAAAAAGAAATAGAGTGTAATTATTCCACTTATGAGATAATAAAAAAATAGCCTTACAACATTCATTTAGAGTGTGGTAAGGCTATTGTCTTTATGTGGTGGTTAATACCATTGTATGTTTGAACGGGTTTCACTTCTCGACTCATATTTCAAGTCTTGAAGTATGCTTGCTTTTGCACCTATCGTGATGTTATAGTACTTCCATCTGCCAAAAGGCGATAGGTTGGCGGTAAGTGTGAAACAGTGTAGGTCGCGAGTAACTGAACACGATGTCTGAGTTATCTCTTTTGCTTGAAAGTCGTAACCTGTGTTGAAAGACATAGCCCAGTTATTCGAAATCTTGATGTTGCCGTTTACGCTCAAGTTGTGAGTATATTTGTAAGGATAACGCATGGAGTGTCTGTTTATTGGCTTACTAGTGTCTTCACGTATGTTATATGAATAACTGAAATTGACAGACCATGGCATCTTGAACACTTGATAACCCTCTCTGTCGGCTTCAGCATTCTTTACCACCTTTTTGTTTTCATCATTCCCCTCAGCAAGTATATTGTCTTCTCCACCTGCTTCTGGGTTTGTTTGCTCTTTCTTTTCGTCTTTCTTTGGTTTATCCTCATCTTTGTCGCCAAACCACTTCTTCCAAGTGTTGTTGTCTAATGTATAGCTGAACGATGAACCATAGCCCTGGAAACGACCAAATCTACCATACGACCATTCTGTTCTGTTTCCAATTCTTACATTACCATTCTTGTCGAACTCGTAAGCATAAGTTGCAAACGTGGCGTTAATGCTGAAGGTGTATTTTGGAGTTATTCTAAGGCGCAACCCCATATTCAAATCGCTCCAAGGACGCTCTTTTGCCGCCAAGTTGTAAGACATACTTGCACTCAACTCATCTATTATGCTTTGCTTCACAATAGAGTCGTTAGAGTTTCTGTACTTCATCTCTATGTTGTTTGATAAAGACATATGTACAGTTCCAGAGCCATCTTTGTTCGGAACTCCATACGGTTGCCCTTGATATGGTGAATAGTAGCGGAGGTCGCCAGCATTATTTTCGTATTCATACCAATATTGCTTAAATCCTGGCGATGAACTAAAACTGATGTTAGGTGTTATTACATGACGTATCTGTATTTCTTTCTTTCTCATGAAAAGAGGCTTATACATTCCGTAAAGTTTAGTGTTCATGCTTATGCTACCTGAATAGTTGTAAACTCTGTAAAAGCCATTTTCTATCTCAGCACCCCTTTCTGTATCGGTAATTATATTACCCCTTTCGTCAAAAGCGGGCTTAAGTTTCTTGGTATACCAACGTTCTGTGTAGTTAAACGAAGGTGTTATTTGGAAATACTTAAACGCAGTGAAGGTGGCATTTATAGGTATGTTGTGGTTCATTGCATTTTGCCATTGAGACAAACCTGCCTTAAATAAGAGGTTGTCTTTAGTTCTAAGACTGTTTGTCAAACGTCCAGAGTAACTCATAGAAATCTTTTCGTACCAGCGTTCTGAGCCTACTGCCTTCTTGCGCTTTAATGGATAGAAGCGAGAGAGAGAAATGTTTAGGTCTGGAAGGGTTATTGCTATCGACGAATCTCTCATTGTTTGAGCTATGTTTGCAGTAGAGTGTATGCTCAAACCTATGCTTGGAAAGTTTCTGCTGTAGTTTATACTTGAAGTTTTAGTGTTCTGTGTTAGCAGTTGAGAGTTGTATAGGTTTCCCACATTTGAACGTTCGTAGCTACTTGTAGAAAAGTTTACACTTGCCGAGAAGTTGCTGTTTGGACTTGACTTAGGGTCTTGTCTGTGGTTCCAAATAATCTTAAAGTCTTTGGCTACTGAATAGTCTGGTTGTCCTTTATCTCCTACAACTGTAACTTGATAGTCTGTTTGTAGCGAGCCAGAAAACTTATATCTTTTCATATAATTGGTTAGTCCAGACAGTCGCCAAGACCCTCTTGTGAATATATCTCCCTTAATTGTGAAGTCAAAGTAGTCGTTTATGGCAAAATAATATCCTCCGTCAGTAAGTCCATAACCTCTACTTGAGTCGTCCATGTGTGTTGGCATGTGGAAACCTGATGTAGTAGAGTTATTGTTTGGAAAGAAGAAGAAGGGCAAGAATAACGGCAGTGGCACATCTGCTACTTCTAGATACACGGGTCCAGAAACCACTTTTCTCTTGTCTACAATCTTTGCTTTCGAGCCTCTTATTCTGAAGTGGGGACAATCGTGATGGTCACAAGTGGTATAACTAAAGCCGTGCAGACATATATTGTCGTCACTGTCTTTCTTGGCTACTTTACCTACTAGGTATCCTTCGTCTTGTTTGGTTATGATGTCTCTGATTCCTGCTTTTCTTGACTTAAAGTTATAGCTTATCATCTTAGTGTCATAAGCCGTATCTCCTTCTTTGAACACAGGTTTACCTTTTATGTTTCCCAATGAATCTGTAACTCCATAGGCATGCACAGTAGCACTGTCTAGGTTCATAGAGATTATTTCTGCATCGAGTTCTATGTTTTGATACCTCACTTTTCCATCTCCATAGAGTTTTGCAAAACCGCTTGATAGGAATAAAATTGAGTCTTTCGATTCGTAAGTTACAGGAGCCTCAAGCATACTTTTCTTTTTCTCTTTGCTCTGAATTGTGTCTGTTTTGGCTGTTCCAACTCTTATGCTGTCCGTTTTTTCAACGTTATTTTTCACCGAGTCGTTGGTTACTACATTTGGACGCACTCTTTCTCTTCGAGTGTTTTGTGCAAAACAATCGGCAGAAACGAGTATTGCCAGCAGAGGGATTATATATAAAAGTATATTGAGTCTGTTTAATAACATTATAGTCCAAAGTCTTAGAGCGACAAAAATATACATAAAAAACACACGTAGCATAGTTACACTTTATATTTTTATATTTTTTGTGTCTAAAAGTGTGTGCTTTTTCTGTTTCTAAAGTATATATGATTTACTTCTTAGCTATATATGGTTTGCAAGTCAGCTGTATATGATTTAGAAATTGACTGTATACGGTTTACTTTTGCCTTGTGTAATATCTCTGATTATGTGATGTTTACTGTGTTGCGTGTGCTACAAGAAAATCTTACACCACGAGTTGAATCTTGCCACACCTTCTTCTCCGTATTTAGATATGCTCTTAAGTGCTTCTTCCACGGTCTTGGTCTTTTCCAACTTTGTTTTAGAATAAAACTTGTCTGCAAAGCATATTATCTGTTCCTCAATGCTTACGGGTATCATCTCTCGGTGTGGTATTGGCAGGTTGTTTTCTACTATTGCTTTTAGTGAAATCCCTGCTCCCGTGTGTCGTTCGCATACTAATGCGTGTCGCTCATATCCCTCTTTTCTCATCAAGTCTGCACCTAAATAGCCGTGGCATATATATTTGTGTTCTCCGTGGCAATGTATTGGTTTGGCGTCAGTAAGGAATATTCCGATGTCGTGTGTCATTGCTGCCTGCTCAATAAAATCTCTGTCGGCACCTAGTTCGGGGTGAGCGTCTACAATCTGCAAGGCTCTCTGTGCCACACTGTGACTATGAGTCAGAAGTATTTCTTTCAACTCTCGGTTGTCGTTGTAGTATTTATCTATTATTGCGTTATAATCCATTTCGTCTGTTGTGTTGTCGTTTGTTTGGAAGTATGTTTTTGTCTTGTACGGTAAAATGTGTCGCTTTGTAATTTGTTGTATATTAGCTTGCTATTTAGTTGTAAATGTCTGCTTTGCAAACTGTATACAGTTGTTGTCTAAACTGTATATAGTTAGTTTTCTGATTATATACAGTTTGTTTCTTGACCATATATGATTTGCTGTGCCAAGATAATTAAAAAGTTTTCAGCTTATAGTTTTCTCTGCCTCTTTTCTTGCTTTCCAGAGTTGATAGCTGTTTATTGTGTTTTGCCACAACACGTACATTCCTGGTGCAATTGCAGAGGTCGGGTTAAGGTAAGTCTGACCCACCCAAATGGCAAAAATAGTGTTCTTCTGTCCTAAGGCTTGTCCCACTGTGATTGTTTCGCCATACACTTTGCCCAGCTTTCTGCCTATTATGAATTGCAACACACATACAATCAGTGAGGCAATGCCTATACCTATCTCCACAACTCCAGATGTGTCAGAGTTGATTAGCCAATTAGTGGTTTTTGCAGTAACTATAATCAAAGACAAAGCCCAAAGATAGAATGCCATTCCGCTGTGTTTACCTATCTCGGTGTTTGTCTTAGGAGAAATCCAACGCAGTATAAGCGACACGACGAAAGGAAGTATAAGCACGGGCAGAACTTTAGACAGTATGGTTGCTATGGAAGACATAAATCCCATGTCATCATGTATTTCTACCAGCGGAAAAACTATCGGTATGAACATAGCCGCAAGAGCGTTGCTGAGCAAAGTGTAAGTGGCAATACTCGAAGCATTACCTCCTAACTTCATAGTTATAACGCTTGCAGCCGTGGCTGTAGGACATATTATGCACAACATCATGCTTTGTGCTATGAGATTGTCTATCTCTCGAAGAGCAAAATATGAAACCAAAGAAGCAAAAAGCTGTATGATGAGCAACCAAAAATGCCACTGACGAAGTCTGATGTCTGATAGATTTATCTTGCAATAGGTAAGAAACAACATCGCAAAAATGAAGTAAGGAGTAAGAAAAGAAAAGTGTATGAACACAGATTGACCTAATATACCTAGCAAAATAGATATAGGCAATGCCCAGTTTCTTATCAATTTAATCATTATAAAACTTACGTTTTGGGGTTAAATGACTGCAAAGTAAATACGTTTTGCAGTAAAAAGTCCATTAAAATGCAGAAAAACAAAATCCTTTCAGTACATTTTTTTCATATAATCGCAAAAGAAACTACATTTGCGCTGATGTAAAAAATAAGTAAATGTTAAGTAGTCTTTTCAAACATATAAAGTACATCGTTATTCTAATGGCTATTGCGTTTAGTAGCGATGTGTATGCGAAGAAATTTATAGTAGTGATAGATGCAGGGCATGGAGGTAGAGACCCCGGAGCTGTGGGCAAAATCACTCAAGAGAAAGTTATTAACCTTAATGTTGCACTAAGGCTTGGCGAACTGATAGAAAAAAACTGTTCGGACGTTAAAGTGATATACACACGAAAGACAGACATATTTATCCCGCTAAACGAAAGAGCAAACATTGCCAACAAAGCAAAGGCAGATTTGTTCATATCTATACACACCAACTCGATAGGGAAAAATAAGAAAGCAAGAGGAGTATCTACATGGACGCTCGGACTTGCTAAGTCTAAAGACAACCTTGAAGCTGCAAAAAGAGAGAACTCCGTAATACTTTTGGAAGAAGGTTATGAGAAAACATACGCAGGCTTTGATCCTAATGTGCCAGAGACGTATATAATCTTTGAGTTTATGCAAGACAAATACATGAAAGAAAGCGTAGACTTTGCATCTATGGTACAGAAACAAATGGTCAAACATACTAATCTTGTAAATCGTGGTGTACATCAAGATGTGTTTTGGGTGTTAAAAGCTAGCGCGATGCCAAGCGTTCTGATAGAGGTAGGCTTTATATCTACACCAGAAGAAGAAAGGTATCTTGCCTCGAAGAAAGGTGTGGAACAACTTTCTAACGCTATATACAATGCTTTCTTGAAGTATAAGAATAAGAACATGAATAAGGAGAGTAGGACGGAAAAGAAAGAAAAACAAGAAGCAGAGAGAGATAGTTTGGCTGAAATAGATAGTCAGTCAGAGGCTGCAGACACTATAAAAGATGAGAAGTCAAAGGTGGTTTCTGACGCAAAAGATACTGAACAGCCACTTACATTCAAGATACAAATACTCACATCTTCAAAGATTTTGAAAGCGGGTAGTCGTGAGTTTAAGGGAGAGAAAAACATATCATACTACAAGGATAAGGGGCTTTACAAATACACTTGTTTTGAAAGTGAAAACTATAACACTACTCTTTCAGAGTTGAGAAAGGTTAGCAAAAAGTTCAAATCAGCTTTTATTGTTGCTTTTGAAGCAGGAAAACGAATAGACACAAATAAGGGTATCAAGAAATTTAAGGAGAAAAACAGAAAAAGATAATATGAAAAAGTTTACAAAAGAAGTAAGAATAGGAATTGCAGCAATAATAAGTCTGACGTTGGCAATATTTGGCTTTAACTGGCTTAAAGGAACAAATCTGTTAGAACCAAAGACTTTTTACTACATAACCTTTAGTAACATTGGAGGTTTGTCAAAGTCGAGTGCCGTGTTTGCCGATGGTGTTAAGATTGGTAATGTTAGAGATATAAAATACAGACAAACAGAGGAAGACAACATCGTTGTTCAGATTGAAGTCAGCGATGATATACGCATACCAAAAGGAAGTACTGCCGAACTGGTGTCAGAGATAATGGGTGGAATGCATATTGATATACTTATGACAAACAATCCACGTGAAAGAGTGATGGTAGGCGACACATTGAAGGGCGAGCTGAATAAAGGATTGATGGCAAACGTTGCACGAATTGCACCGAAAATAGAGCAGCTTGTGCCTAAAGTTGATTCTATTTTGGTCGGAATGAATAGTGTGTTCAGAAACGAAAAGCTACAAAAGTCTATGGAAAATCTTGAGAAAACTACCGCAAACCTAGCAGAGATAACTCAAGCGATAAAGGGACTTATGAACTCAGAAGTAAAGGAAATAGCTAAGAATATAAATATTGCAAGCAATAACTTTGCTCACGTGAGCGGAGAACTAAAAAGTATTGACTATAAAAAGATGTTAGACCAAATAGACCAAACAGTAGCCACTACCAAGAATTTGGTAAACAAACTGAATACATCAGAAGGTACTATTGGACTGCTACTAAACGATGCTACGCTGTATAACAACCTTAATCAAGCATCAGAAAATGCAGCATCTCTGTTGAAAGACTTACAGACTAACCCTAAGAAATACGTTCACTTCTCTATATGGGGAAGAAAGAATAATAAATAGTGATTATCAGTCTGTTTGCAGACTATATATCATTTAGAAATTGACTGTATATAAATTGAAAGTTGATTGTATATAACTGACTTCTAATTTATATACAGTTTTCTTTTTATGTGATAATACCCCTTTTCTGTGCGTATGTCATCATAGAATTATAATCTACTTATCCACTATTCCATCTAAAAACATCTGTCTTGCAAACCCCCTCTATTGGTGTGATAATTAGTTGTTTCACTAATAAAACTATTCTTCGTTTCGACATCTATACTATATAATATGCGTTTTATGCAACAAAAAAAGAGCAATAAGTGTTGCTCATTAAGAAATTAGTGCTACCTTTGCAGACGTATTAACCAACGGTTCCTTGGATGAGTGGTTTAGTCAGCGGTCTGCAAAACCGTTTACGGCGGTTCGAATCCGCCAGGAACCTCAAGAGAAATCCTCTAAAAGATTTTATTAAAATCTTTTAGAGGATTGTTTTATTGCCTTCTTTAACTTTGAGTCTAGTTGATTTTTCTTGTTTTGTTATATCACACACATTCATTATAAAGCATAAAGAAGTCGTTCGCTTTATCTTGTTTATTTGATTTAATTGTTCAGATATGTCTTTTGTAATAACATATACGTCACTTTATCAATAAATATCGTGGTGTTTCAGCTTTATATTTAAGGTATTCCTCGCCGTATGTTTGTTCGCAGTAGCGTTCTTCTCCAAGTATAATCAAGTGGGTTAAGATGATGAAAGGTATCATTATCAATGTGAGCCAAAGCGATGCGGTGGCTATGCACACACCAAACATTCCTGCAAAGAAAAATGAGTACATTGGGTTGCGAGAATAACGATATATCCCTCTTACGACGGTCTTGTCTGACGGCGTGTTGGCATAGCAATGGAAGGCATATACAAAACAAATTAGTGATGGAATAAAGATTATTGAGCCTATGATAAACCAAACTGTGCCTATTTTCAGAGGTATGAATATGGAAACTATCAAAACGAGTATTTGCATCGCACTACTTCCGTATGAGTTTATCTTATCTTTTGTGGTGTACCACGAAGTGTCTACGGCACGTTTGCCACCTTCAATGAAGAACAGCATATACATAAACTGAATGATAATCATACCAAATGACGGTATCCATGCGTTTAGCCAGCCGGCTTGTAGTGTTGTGTAGAAAGATAAATCCATTATAATGTGTTTTTTAGTTGTTAATAGTTCGTTTTTCAGCTGTATATGGTTTGCTTCTAAACTGTATATACTCTATTTGTAAACCATATATGGTTTGTTTTGCCGTTGTGTGTTGGGCTCTCAACAATATGTTATAACTCGATTTTTCGTGATTAAACTTGCTGTGCAAAACGATATGTCAAAGTTATGCGGTTGATGAATGGTTTGCAATAGCAATAAATAATGATTTTAGAGTGAAAGTCAGATTGTTATAGCGTGATATCGTTACTTCTTGTAGCAGATAGTGTTCGATGTGTTTTTATTCTTAGAAGAAAAAAGTCTTTGATATGTTTTCTTTTTCGCCACAATCTGCTTATGTTCGCAGAGTTATGACTGACGAAGAATTGCTGTTATATATTAGTGGTATCAAGCTCAATGGTTTCTTTGCCCTCACGGAGATTTCAAAGAGGGGAGAGGGTATGCCTATTGGGGTGGAAGAGTTTCTACAAACGAGGGTGGAAGATATAATATGCGGTGCCAAGACAAAGAAGTTTGTGTATTCAAACGGTGGTTGGCGTCTTGTGTTTACATTGTTTCCTACTACCAAGGTTGTTGAGGAACGCTATGCCGTGAAAAATAAGGTTATGTCCGTGATGAAGAGGAAACTGTAATCTTGTGTAGATTGCTGGCTCGTCTTAAATTTATCTTTTCTTTATTTTTTCTATTCAGATTGTTTTTAGGCGTGTTTTTGTCTGTTCTCAGACTGTATATTGCTGATATGTAAACTGTATATTATCTGGGATTAAACTATGAATAACTGAAAAATAGATTATATACAGTTTGGAATATGATTGTATATGGTTAATTTATGTGTTTTGTATAGTCCCTTTCACTGCTGTATGTTAGTTTTCAGCAAGACCAAATAAAAAGGGCTGGAAACTTTTCTTTGTGTTCCCAACCCTTATGTATGTTTTATGTTCTAAATCTTATTACTTCTTCGCTGAAGTATATCTTGAGTTTAGACCATCTACTATTTCTTTAGTGATGTTGTATGCTTCTTCTGCGTGAAGAATATTCTCAAATCCTGTTCTGCTGAATATCATACTGTATTTTTTCTCTGCATTATACTCCTTCAAGTAAGTGCTTATTGAGTCTCTAAGTCTTTGAGTGTTGCTCATGTTTGCTTCTGCCAAACTTCCTTGCAACTTATTGTTCAACTCTTCCAACTCTCTTTCTTTCTTCAAAAGTCTAGTATATTCTTGTTCTGCTCTCTCTTTAGAAAGGAATGCGTTGTTTTCTACTTTTGACTGAAATTCTTGCTTCTCTTTTGCCAATGCGTTAGCTTTTTGGTTTAGCGTAAGTCTTACGTCTTCTGCCTTTTTAACCATCTCTTCGTTGATGTCTATGCTTAGTTGATATTTTGTAAGTAGTGAATCAACATCTACATAAGCTAATTTTAGTTCTGAATTTGTAGAAGAATTATTTGCAGAACTAGCAGTAGATTCAACTTCAGAGTTCTTAGCACATTGTGCAAACAGGATAGCTACTGCCACAATAGTCAATCCTTTCAAAAGAAAATTTAATTTGTTCATAATATTATTGTTGTTTTTTTTATATTCAAGTTTTACTAGTTTGTTAGCTGACTAACAACTCTTTTGCTTTACTCCTTTCATTGGTTTTCTCTGTGCTTCTCTGTCTTGTGACTGAACACAACCTACACCTTTATCACGCAAATACTTGTTTCCGCTGACGTGTCCGTTAGGAAACTTTTTGCCTTTAATAAAGAATATGTTCACTCCAAGTAGTATCAGAGAAATAGCAACTATTAACAGAGTTATGATTACAGTATCAATCATTTGTATTAAATTTGTTGTGCAAATATAAACCTTATATATATAAAGCATTAAGTATATAGTATCAAATTAACCATATTTAGCACAGAGCGAGAGCAAAAAATATCTTTGTGCTGGATAAGTAAAATAAAATATCATGGAAATAAAAGATTTTAAGTCAGCAGGAGTGTTTAAGTACTTCGAAGAAATATGTCAAGTACCGCGTCCGTCAAAGAAAGAAGAAAAGATTATTCAGTATCTTAAAGACTTCGGTAAGAAGCATAATCTTGAAACATCAGTAGATGAGATTGGCAACGTACTTATAAAAAAGCCTGCAACTAAAGGAAAAGAAAACCTAGAAACAGTAGTGTTGCAGTCGCACGTAGATATGGTGTGCGAGAAAAATAAAGATGTAGAACACGACTTCCTAAAAGACCCTATTGTTACAATAATAGAAGGTGAGTGGATGAAAGCTAAGGGTACAACGCTTGGTGCAGATAACGGTATCGGTGTTGCTACTGAACTTGCAATCCTAGCAGATAATACTTTGGAGCATGGACCAATAGAATGTCTGTTTACAGTAGACGAAGAAACCGGACTAACAGGAGCATTTGCCCTCAAAGAAGGCTTTATTTCGGGCAATATACTTCTTAACTTAGACTCAGAAGATGAAGGCGAGTTGTTTATAGGCTGTGCAGGTGGTATAGATTCTGTAGCTGAGTTTGAATATAAGACAGTAGACGTTCCAAAAGATTACTTCTGCTTTAGAGTGGACGTTAAGGGCTTAAAAGGTGGTCACTCAGGTGGAGATATTCACTTAGGAAGAGGAAATGCGAACAAGATTCTTAACAGATTTCTTGTAAGGGTATCTAAGAAATACAACCTATATCTATGCGAAATAGACGGTGGTAATCTTAGAAATGCAATTCCGAGAGAGGCACATGCTGTGTTCGCTGTACCTCAAGAAGCAAAACACGATATAGTAACTATGTTGAATGTGTTCAATGCTGAGATGGAGTCTGAGCTTGGTGTGGTAGAACCAGACTTGAAATTGATTCTAGAATCAGAAAACTTCTGTGCTAAAGCAATAGATCAAGACACAACATGTAAACTTATGAGTGCTCTTACTGCTGTACACCATGGAGTTTATGCAATGAGCCACGACATACCAGGACTTGTTGAAACATCTACAAACCTTGCATCTATCAAGATGAAACCGAACAACATTATAAAGGTAGAAACTAGTCAAAGAAGTTCTATTGCATCTGCAAAAGAAGATATGGCAAACACTGTTCGCGCGGTATTTAACCTTGCTGGTGCGAAGGTTAGCTTTGGTGATGGTTATCCTGGTTGGAAACCTAATCCTAATTCAGCTATACTTAAGGTTGCAGCAGAGTCTTACAAAAAACTATTTGGTGTAGAGGCTAAGGTTAAGGCTATACATGCCGGACTTGAGTGTGGTCTATTCTTAGACAAATATCCTAACTTGGATATGGTTTCATTTGGCCCAACTTTGACTGGAGTTCACTCTCCTGACGAACGTATGCATATACCTTCAGTAGAGAAATTCTGGATACATTTGATAGATATATTAGCTAACGCACCGGTTAAGAAGTAATTTCTTAGCTATAAATATAGGCTACCCAATCAATGGGTAGCCTTTTCTTTTTGTGCATATTACGCACATCTTTCAGCCCACTTATATTTGCTATGAAATCAGTTCTATATTACTTTGTTTTCACACTGTATTTACTTGTGTCGCAAACTGTATATTGCCAAAAAACAGACTCTATACAGTTTAGAATAATGTCGTGGAACGTTGAAAATCTGTTTGATACAAAACACGACACACTAAAGCAAGACTATGAGTTTTTGCCAGATACTCTCAGGCGTTGGACAAATACACGTTACAGGAAGAAACTCAAAGATATAGCAACGACTATTGTGTCTGTTGGCGAAATGATACCACCGTCTTTGGTGGCACTCTGCGAGGTTGAAAACGAAAAGGTGATGAACGACCTTACAAAGTATTCTCCGCTAAAGAAGATGGAGTATGATTATGTGATGACAAACTCTAAGGATTTGCGTGGAATAGATGTTGCACTGCTCTATCAGCGAGCAATGTTTAACCTCATAGAAAGCAGATCTATACGGATAGGTAAGTTTGATGATTACCCACCTACAAGAGATGTTCTGCATGTTTCGGGCAGAGTTCTGTCGGGTGATACCCTAGATGTGTTTGTCTGCCATTTACCGTCACGCCGTTTGGGATATAAGCGTTCAGAAAGATATAGGACACACGTTGCCAAAACGATAAAGACTTATGCCGACAGCATAATGAATATAAGGCAGATACCTAATATTATCCTTATGGGCGACTTTAACGCTACACTTACCGACCCTTGCATCTGCAAAGCACTGTCTGCAACTCCAACTTCCAAATACACAACCGATAAAGACAAAACTCTGTTTATTCTCCAACCCAAAGAGTATGGCAGTATCAAGATTGGTACATACAAGTATCGTGGAGAGTGGGAGTTTATTGACCATATAATCATCAGTGGCAGAATGCTTAACGATAAAAACAAGGTTAAGTATGTAAAAGATAGTGGCAGACTGTCTAAACTCGATTTTTTGTTAATGCCAGACGAAAAGTACAACGGTGTTCAGATGAACAAAACCTATGTTGGGTTCAGATATAAAGGCGGTATAAGCGACCACCTGCCCGTATGTGCTGACTTCGTCATACACTTCTAATTATCATCAGGTAATTCGTCTTGCCGAAACAATACAAAAGCTCTCTGTTTCAAGTTGATTTATAATGGTTACGCCAACTATATACAGTTTGCAAATCAGCTGTATATGG
>JAUMWZ010000144.1 GCA_030529405.1 Bacteroides sp.
TCGTTATAGACAGTCTTAACGAAAAGATAATATTTATTTGCTCCGTAGAAAGGCTTTAATTCTAACTTCGTATACTTATAGACAGGTATGTTTTGTTCCTTTGCAAACTGCTCTGCAACCTTAGAAAGGTATCGTGGAGAAAGGTAGTTTGTTCCTTGCGGGTCTTCATCTTTCTTTAGCTGCTGCTTAACATAGTCTGTCACGTCAAGAATCTTATCGATGAACGTAACTGTAAGGTCTGGTGTATATAGTTCCTCTGCTTTATTTCTAGCAAGAAAGCCATTAGTAAGATAGTCGTGCTCTACAGAACTGTGATGTGCTATTGCATCATATCCGCAGTGATGGTTTGTAAGTAACAAGCCTTCTGCAGAAATAATCTCGCCAGTACAACCTCCGTCAAAATGTACAACAGCATCTTTCAGAGATATATTGTTCTCACTATATATTTCTTCTATTGGAATCTGAAGTCCCAATTCTTTCATTGCTATCTCGTTCTGTGTCTTTAGGTCAGTAAGCATCCACATACCTTCATCAGCGTGGACACTTACTGTAGCCAAAGAAAGAGTTAGCATTGCTATAATCTTTCTCATATTCCTTTTTTATATTAGTCTGTTACTCAACTATAGTCATTTCATCGAACAAGTAAGTACATCCTCCCATCTTTTCAAGAAGGAATAGCACGTATCTGATATCCAAGTTGATGCAACGTTGAAGTTTATTGTCGAAACTGATGTCGCCACTCAAAGATTCCCAGTTACCATCGAATGCGCAACCGATAAGCTCGCCCTTAGCGTTAAGAACAGGGCTACCAGAGTTACCACCAGTGATGTCGTTAGTAGTGATGAAACAGATAGGAAGTTGTCCGTTAGGTAGAGCATATCTGCCATAGTCTTTCTTCAAGATAAGTTCTTTAAGTTGAGCAGGAACAACAAACTCTCTGTCGTTAGGGTTTTCTTTTTCTAAGATACCTTCAGCAGTTGTGTAGTAGCCATACTTAACTCCGTCTTTTGGAGAGTAAGGCTCAACAGTACCGTAAGTAAGGCGAATTGTGAAGTTAGCATCTGGATATGAAGGTACAGGAAGTTTCATCTCTTCAAGACCACGTTGATAAACCTTGTGAAGAAGAGTAAGTTCTTGCTTCATTGCTCTGTAGCTTCCAATCATTTCGCTAAACTTCTTACCGATTGATGCAGTATACATAGTAAGCAAGTCGTTGTCTATAGCCTTCAATGTTGGCTTCTTGATGAACTTGTCAAGGTTTACTTTGCTTGACATGATAGACTTGTCATACATAGCGTCAATGAACTTATTGTAGTCTCCCTTGAACTTTTTCTCTATAACATTGTAGAAGTCTGGCAACTCTTCTCTTGGAGTAACTTCAGCGTAAAGAGGGATGAGAGCCTTAGCAACCTTGCGGTCTACTTCATGGTCATAGTCTTTGTTGAAAATGCCTTCTTCTCTCATCATGGTCAAAGCAGGAAGTGCCTTTTCAAGAGTCTTCATATCTTTCTTTTCTAACATCTCACGAAGTTGAGAAAGGTCTGACGCAAATTCCATTCCAGAGAAGAATACTTCTGTGAAATAAGTTAGCTTTCTTTGCACAGGCGCAAGTTTAGCCATAAGATTGTCTATTCTTGACACTACTTCTTCATATTCCTTGTTGCCTTTTTCTTTAGCAAATTGTAGGAACTTAGCTTCCAATTCAGCCTTAGTATCTAGCACCTTGTTGTCGATGATAGCCTTGTTCATACCTATTGAGTTCTTCCAATAGTTACTTGAACTTGCAAATTTGCTAGCATACTGTATTCTAGTCTTATCGTTTGCAGCCATTTCTGCTCTCAACACATCAAGTCTTGCACTACGAACCTTAATTCTTGGCTCGTTCTCGTCATACATTCTTGACTTAACTTCAGATTGTGTAAGGTAACGGCTTGTGCTACCAGGGAAGCCCATAACCATAGAATAGTCGCCCTCGTTGTATCCCTTAACAGAAAGTTTTAGATATTTCTTTGTCTTTAGAGGAGTGTTTGCCGGACTGTAGTCTGCTGGCTCGCCGTTAGCGTCTGCATAAACACGGAACATAGAGAAGTCGCCAGTGTGACGAGGATAGCCCCAGTTGTCTGTTTCGCCACCGAACTTACCTATTGATGAAGGAGGAGCAACCACCATACGAACGTCTGTGTAGATTTTCTTAAAGAACAGATAGTATTTGTTTCCTGCATAGAAAGGAAGAATTTGTGGCTCCACCTTTTTGCCTTTCAAGTCGCTTTGTTCTAACATCTGAACAGCAAGCTCAGAAAGTTTCTTAGCACTGAAAGCATCTAATTCTGTAAACTCTCCGCTCTTTACTTTATTGTTTATGATGTCAGTAACATCAACAATTCTTTCAACGAAAGTGAAAGTCAAACCTGGAGTAGGCAATTCGTCAGCAAAAGACTTAGCCCAAAAACCGTCTGTTAGATAGTCTTTCTCTACACTACTGTGTTGTTGTATTGATGCATATCCGCAGTGGTGATTGGTTAGAATCAAACCGTTAGAAGATATAATCTCGCCCGTACAACCTCTGCCAAAGATACCAACAGCATCTTTTAGAGATACACCATTAGGATTGTAAAGTTCTTCCGCTTCAAGAAGAAGACCTTTTTTCTTCATTAAGTCAATAGAGTTCTGTTGCTTCATGAGTTGTAGCAACCACATTCCTTCGTCAGCCTTTGCACTGAATATTGTCAATGCCATTACAGCTAGAAGACATAATCTTAGTTTTTTCATAATACTTTTTTTGAGTAAATACTATTGTTGTTTAGTTTATATATTATTTGTTTCTCGTTTATATACAGCTTAAAAACAATCTATACATCATTTCTGTGGTGTCTTTATTTCGCCATTTTTTATAGCTTGCATAATGTTTGCCGGCGGTCTGCCATTTTCAAGTTCATTCTTCATATAGTCCATGTACGGTGCAACGTGACTGAAGAACTTATAGTAGCCTTCACAAAGGAAGTTATGACCTTCTTCTCCGTCCTTAGACAACACAAACCTATTCTTTGGGCATTCTCCATTGCAAGCGAAAAGATATTTACAGCTCTTGCACTGTGAGGTCAAAGAGTCGTACTTATCACTACCAAACTTGTTTTGTCGCTCGCTATACATCATCTCTACCAATGTTTTCTGTCTTATGTTGCCTAACTTATACTGAGGAAACACAAAGTGGTCGCACGAATAGACATCACCATTAAACTCCATAACACCTGCATGTCCACAAGTTTTAGCCATAGTACACACACTCGGCATCTCGCCTACCCAGCACGCCAAAGTAGAGTCGAACAGCTGAACAAATATATTACCTACATCTTGCTTGATCCAGTGGTCGAACAAGGTGGTAGTAAAATGTCCCCACTGCTCTGCATTAACAGAATAATCTGTAACCTCTCGTGAGGCATTGTCAGCAATAGAAGCTAGTTTACGTCCATCAGCATGGTTGTATGTTCGCTCCACAACTGGAGTAAACTGTATGTATCGACAACCTATATCCTTAAAGAAATAGTAGAAGTCTTCAGGATAGTCTGCGTTAAAGTCATTAACCACTGCCATGGCATTCCAAGCAACGCCATAAGCATTCAACATATTCACGCCACGCATAACCTTCACAAAAGAAGGCAAGCCTATTCTGTTTCTTCTATATTCATCATGAAACTCCTGAGGGCCGTCAATAGAAACACCTACCAACCAATTATTTTCTCTCAAGAATTTACACCAGTCTTCTGTTATCAGTGTACCATTAGTCTGTATGCTATTAGTGATAACCCTGCCCCTACCATGCTTTTTTTGCAACTCAACTACCTTCTTATAGAAAGATAAAGGACGCATAAAGGTCTCACCACCGTGCCACGTAAACATCACTTCCCCCATCGTCTGCGACTGTATATATTGCTCAATAAAGAGTTCCAAAAGCTGTTCGCTCATCAAATGCTTAGATAAGTTGCTATACAAATTAGCCTTTTCAAGGTAATAGCAGTACTTACAAGACAAATTACAAACAGACCCCACAGGCTTAGCCATAACATACAAAGGTTTGGCAAAAGGAGAAAACGCATTTAATTCCATAAATGCAAAACTAAATAAATAAAAGGAATAGAAAAAGAATAACTCTCTTTTGTTGAGTTTAATTAAAAACAGAACATAGAAAAATTTAATTATTGGTAAATAAAAAA
>JAUMWZ010000145.1:0-177 GCA_030529405.1 Bacteroides sp.
AAAGGAGTTAGAAGGATTTATTAGTGTATATGATGAGATGCCTGATAAAATAGACTTTTGATGTAAACCACTATGGTATAGGATTGTTTATTACTAAGTTAAAATAAATGATTTACTAAAACTTATAAATCTTATTCTTATGAAGATATATTTGTTTCTATTTTTGATGTTATCTCC
>JAUMWZ010000145.1:187-2420 GCA_030529405.1 Bacteroides sp.
GACAAGTAAAAGACAACAATAGTATCGGTAGAATTGTAGCCGAATGTATAATCTATTATGATAACGTATTGAGAGAGAAAGAGAATGCAATAAGAATAGAAAAAGGTAAAAACACGATTGAACTTTTTACTCCTTATATTTCTGGTATTGGTTTGCCATGTGGATTTGAAGATTTGAATTTTCTTAAATCTAAAGGGTATAAAGTCGTTTACCAAGGCTATAAGACTGGAAAGAAAACAAGAAAATCTAGTAGTTACAGAGTGAACTTATCTTTCGATGAAGAACGTTTCATAGTTAAAGTGCTTGTAGATTCTCCTGCTAAAAAAGAAAGAGGCAAATATAATCTTGTCGTATTTCGGGTTGGAACTTTCCAATATTTTTATAACAAAGAAGAAAACAAGTGGAAATTAGAATCTTTTACAGACAAAGTTTGAGAGTACTAACTTTGTGTAATGTGTAGACATTAAAGTTATAATTGTATCATAGGTTTACGTCTTTGTTATTATTAGTCCTATCTTATTCTAAATTTTAAGTTCTAAGTTATAGGAAATAGAAAAAGTATATTAGATAATAAGCCTGTTTTCTTATTGATTATACTTGCAGAAGTGTTGGTAATATTCATTCCAGTCTTATTTGGTCTATATGATATATTTACAGCCTTTTTTCTTCTTATTGGGGCAGTAGGTACTAGGTGTTTGGAGAAATGTTATATGAAAAAGCATAGCAAATAGTGCTTGTTTATAGATAAAGAATAATATACTTAGTACTTGGATATTAAAAGGGAGGCAATAATTATTGATTATTGCCTCCCTTTTAAGTATAGACTATATTCTGTTGTTGTCAAAAGTCCTTTCGTGTAGCTCGCTTTATAATCCATTTTGTGTTTTCGTTATCAGAAGTTTTCCAGCTTTCTATTAGTGGTGTTACTGCATCTTTATTAACCTTAATCCAGTCTGTGATGTGGTTAGCTACAGACTTCTTTACGAACATAATTTCGTCTTCTTTTAGCAACTCCAATATTTGGAAAACAGGAGTTGGATTTTCTAAGAAGGTGTCTAACTTGCTTACCCACGGTAATTTGGGACGAAGTCCTTCGCTAGCTAATCGTCTTAAATGGAAACTAGGAGATTTAGCCCATTTTCTCATTACCTTAATTGTTTCATTTGGATATTTTCTAATGTAGGGACGAATGGCATATTCTCCCGTATTTCTCTTAGTAATTTCTTCAATGGCTTTAATTGAAAAGTCAAAATGGTCTAATCCATATTCTTGTACAAACTTGCCTATTGGAAGAATCCAATAATAAAAGGTAAACATTCCCGTTTGATTAGGGTTTTCTTCTCCCAATATGGAAACTAAAATAGGCAATGCCTTATCGTATTCACTAGGAAGATACTTCTTCAATAGTTCTGCTATAATGGCTATACGTTGAGTGTAGGTCTTTTCAACAACACTGTTTTCAACGTCTTGTATGAAGTTTTTTTTGTCAAATTCTGAATACACCTTCATTATTTTTTCAGAAAGTAAGTTTGCAAGGTTTGCACCGAATTGTTCTGTGATACTATAATTTGTTCCCATACCTAATTAGTGTTATGTCTGATAATACTTGGTTATATTATATAAAAAAAGCTCTTCAGATTTAATGAATTTGAAGGGCTTGTATATCTTTCGTCTAGTCTCTATGCAGTACGGACGGAATATGAACCATACCTATAATCTCTTTGTAAATAAGAGTTTATCTTCTGTATTCAAATCCATTGTGTCGCATTTATGTAGTAAATATTTGACCACCTGCTGACTATTACTTTGATAAGATGTTGAACCGTTTCTGTTCTCTACTTCTTTGACACAAAGGTATACAAAAATGTACAATATAAAAATCTGTTGTTGATTAGCCTCTTGCAATAGCTTTTGTTACATTGTTTTGTATACGGTTTCAAACTATTATATAAGGTTTTACACTGTGATTTGAGGTCTATGTCATCTGTATTATCCTAATTTTAATAGGCTTCTGTTACTATAATCTATTTCTTATGTTTAATCAGTTAATTGTTATCTCTTATTTGAGTTTATTTTATCTATTGTCTTTTGTAAAATATCATATAGAGCTTCCGACCCCTCACTAAACTCATACTTTTCTGTTTTCATTTAGACTCTCTTGGGGAAGTCTATTTTTTCAGTGAAAGATAGTTTAGTTTTCCTGAGCATTGGTGATGAATTTAATGTAGAGCTG
>JAUMWZ010000145.1:2520-4109 GCA_030529405.1 Bacteroides sp.
TTTTACTGCATTTTATAGATTTAATTTGCGATAGAGAACATTAAAGAAACCAGTTTGCGGAATTAAAATTATGAAAGGTTTATGACTAAAAAGTTATTCATAATATTTATTGTTGGTATATCGATGGTTTTCAGTCAATTACTGGCTAATTCATATATGCATAACGTATATGAAGAATTCGCTAAATTTCGCAATATCTGCAATCTTTCTGCAGGCTACTTGATCAACAAGCAATGTAGTATACCTCGATGTGGCGTCATTTCCAGATTCTCCGACTTGGAAATGGTTACTTTGGGCATGGTTTCTGAAAACGTTGTCATTCATAGTAAATCCATTTTTTTTGTTAAACCAATAGAATATCAGTCTGAGATTCCTCATTTAATATCTCGTCGGCAATATAATGACAGAAGAAAGTTTAAGACTTCTTTTTGTACAGCCATTAGAGAGAAGATGTCAGAAACTATTTATAGTGGTGAAGACTACTTCTGTATAGATTCAGAACCTATAGAAATCTGTCGCTTTATCCGTGCTAAACAGTGTTCTATGGTTAAAAATGAAATAGAGAAATCTCAATCTTTTGGATTTTGTTCATCACAAAGAGCTTATTACTATGCTTATAAATTGTATGCCGTGTGCGGATTGAGTGGTTTTGTTCATTCCTTAGACTTGACAAAAGCAAGCGTACATGACATTTATTATATGAAAGACACTAAAGTAGATTACTCTGACTACACAGCAATTGGAGATAGAGGCTATATCAGTGCTGATGTATAGCTGGATCTTTTTGAAACCGCTATCATCATATTGGAGATCCTTATAGAAGCTATCAAAAAGATTGTAAGCCGACATTTGAATGCTTCGCCAAGGCTAGAAAAGTAATATAAACTCTATTGTCACAGCTTTGTGGTTAGTTTATGATTGAACAAAATTATGCGAAAGATATAGAAGGATTGTTTACCTTAATTATCGGTAAAATTAGCGCACTGGCAATCCTTTAATATGTTAACTGTAAAAATCAAAGACCTATTGTCAGAATTAAATATGCGCTAATTAAATTCCGCCAATGGGTTAAAGGAAAAATACTATGAAAAACGAATTACATTCATCGAAAGTACCTTTCATCAGCAAACTTGCTTATGGAATGGGTGATGTCGGCTGCAACTTCAGTTGGATGTTTGTTGGAAATTTCCTGATGATATTCTATACGGATGTATTTGGGATAAGCATGAGTGCCGTAGCCACCTTGATGTTGCTTTCCCGATTTTGAGATGCCATAAACGACCCGATTATCGGTAGCCTGAGTGACAAAACTCGTACACGTTGGGGACGTTATCGACCGTGGTTACTAGTAGGTGCACCTCTAACGGCTATCGTTTTGGTGCTGACTTTTTGGGCACATCCGCATTGGAATGACACCAGCAAGATTATATACATGTCGGTAACATACTGTATTCTCGTTTTGGGATATACGTGTGTCAATATTCCATACGGTACACTATGCGGTGCCATGACTCAAAATATGGACGAACGGGCGAAACTTAACACTTCTCGCTCTGTCAGTGCTATGGTAGCTATCAGTGTTATCAATA
>JAUMWZ010000146.1 GCA_030529405.1 Bacteroides sp.
TTGCTCTTCGTTTTCTACAACAAATGTTGTTTTATCAGAAAAAGTATAGCTACCCTGCTGTATTGAATGAGTAAGTGGACGGGGAACAATCATTCCGTCTTTGTTAAACACCTCTTTGCCTTTGCAACTAAAAGCAAGAGAGAGAAAGATAGCAGAGAATATAAAATTCTTTATCCTCATCATTTCGTTTGTTTTATAGATTGGTGTATTATAATTATTAAGTGGCAATTTTGATAAGCTAGTCTTAACAGCACATAATTAAACATGCAAATGAGTAACTTAAAAGCTACAAAAATCAACTGTATATAGTCAATATGTAAACTGTATATAACTAAGAAACAGACTATGTATAGTATGCAAGTCAGTGATATATAGTTTAGAAACGAGCTATATAAAGAATGCCGAAAGGTGATTGTATGAAACGACACACTATCGGCACTCTGAGAACTAAATAAGCTATTATTGAAAAAATCTTTCTAGCTCAATAAACCTATTACTTAGATATAGGTTTAATCTTACTAACTATACTTGCGTCCCAAGTAGATTTATATGTATCTACCTTGTCTGCTGGAACAAAAATGGATTCTAAGGCATCACAGCCTTCAAACCAAGTTGCAGAGAAAGCATTAGGTATTGTTGTATTAGCTTCAACTGTTACACTCTTTAGAGCAACACAGTTTTTGAATGCTTGTTTCCATATATTTATTATGCCCTTAGGAAGGATAATTGTTTCAATAGAAGTGTTTTTATCTCTCTCTGGTATAGCTGGGAGATTAATATAGAAAGCACTTGATGATATTGGTCTTGTATATACTAATTCAGATAAATCTACATTAACAAGTCCCTCTGCGTTCTTTATAGCATTCGCTACGTTAGTAGCAAAGGTAGCTGGCGCAAGAGATGATGCGTCACCAATAACCTTTACACTCTTTGTGCCTGAAGGTATTGTTATCGGAGAGCCCTTATACTCCACAGTAACCCAAGATATATCTGAAGACACTCTAAAAGCAACTTTCTTGATAATTGTTCTTGATTTTCCGTCAGAAACGAAGAACTTAACAGTTGTTTGTCCCGATGCAGGATAAACAATCTTTAAGTTTGAACCATCAACCTCAACTGTCCAACCAGCAGAAACAGTTCCTAACACATCAACAACATATCCGTCAGGAAGAGATAGATTGTAAGTTTGTTCGCCAGCACTATCATGTGTGTACTCATCTAACATTATTTTACTCAAATCAACAGCAGCAGTAACATCAATTGTCTGACCATAGTTACCACTCCATCTCTCTCTGTTACTCCAGTAACAGGGTGAGTAATAGGACCCGGAACAACAACTTCATTGTCGCCGATAGTAAGAGTAGTAGAGCCATTAGCATTTACATTAACTTTTATGCCGTCACCACTACTTACATAAACAGTTTTTCCATCTATCTGTAAAGGCTGACCGTTAAGTGTCCAAAACCATTTTCCGCTTTCGTCCTTAGACACAGATATAGCATCGTTATTGCTACCGCTAACTTCGTTCTTGTCGTTATAATATAGTGTCACTGGAGAAGCATGAAGGAAAGTAAACTTATAACCTTTTGTTCCGTCTGCTTTAGTTACCTTTTCAACGCCTGTTATATAGTCAGAAGCAGTTATTATTCCTTGCAAAGAATTTAATTGCTCAACCGCTGATTTCTGCCATTTCTCTAATACAGAAATTCTTTGTTCTTGTTTATTCACAGCATCCCATAGCTCGCTGTCGTTATAGCTACATCCCACAGACAAAATTGCTGATAGAGCTAAACACGAAATAATTCTAATTTTCATATCCGTTATTATTAGTAAGGTTTATAAATATCTTTAGTATAATATCAAGTCTTTTCTGTATGGCTTGTCATGGTCTGTATAAGTGTCGTCAATATAGAATCTTACCCAGTCAATTTCCATACGAGGTATTAGTGCATTAGGGTTACTCTTTAACATTCTTCTAGCTGTCAAATAACTCATTTCCATAGATGGATAGTTTGGTTCAGCTTTATGCAAGAACATCATAGTTAAGATGTAGTAAAGACCTTCATCATTGATTTTATCTGAGAAAGGCCATCTTCCACCTCCAGCCTCAACAGCTGACTTAGTAAGAGTGATGGTTGTTCTACCATTTACACCAATCTTGACAGTTTCATTATCTACCCATTCCATCCAATATATTTGGAAGTCAGATATTCTTCCTGCTAAATCTGTTACCGCATACGTTCTTACAAAGTGTCCACGTCCTCCTGTACCAGGTTCTCGATTACCTATATGGAATGTTTGTTCTACACCCATTCTATATGAAGGATTACGATGCTTTGTATTATTTTCCATAACATCTATTTCACCAAAGTCTGGCCATCTGTTCCACTCGGCATTACCACCAACCTGCTCATTACCTTGAAGCCAAATTCCAGGTAACATACCACTTCTGTCTGCTCCTCTTATACGAGCTCGTGTTTCTATACGCATACCTGGGTATATACGTATGTTTGAAGAAGACCACTGTGTACTGTTGGCATTACCTCTCATGAATTTATTTGAATAGAAAGCTGAAGTTCCGAAGTTTTTAGATATGCCTGTGTTCTTAGATGCAGTTCTTTCCTTCAAGGAAATCATTCGCAAATATCCATCATCTGTTACCCACGCATATTTAGCATTATCTACTGCGCCAGCTGTTTCCACTGCTCCAGTGTTTTGGTCTGCAAAGCCAAGAGGATATTCCTCACTTATATATGTCTTGTCATTGCTTTCTACTCTAGCCAAACAACCTTTTATCTTATGAAATTCATACGCGCGGAAGAACTTCCACTTACCTTGTGGTAGAAGATTTCCACTATTAGGGTGAGGGTCTCCCTCATTCACTACCACATAGTTTGTTTGTCCCCATGCCCTAACAGACTGTTCGTGCTTAGAAGATACAAATAGTTGATCAGCATCTTCGTAAAGCCAACGCTCATCAATAATATCGCTTCCCATATTCTTATGAATATCGAGCTTATTTATTTTAATAATATCTGATTTCAAAGGATAGCGATTTGACGTGTTAGTTATAGAGAGTTGAATTGTTAAGTCTTCATCGTTTGTAGTAGTAATATCTTTCTTTATGAAAACAGGTTCACTCTCTACACTGCTCTTTCCTGCATGTATAACAAGTTCGTTAGGTAGATTTTGGTATCTACTTTCCTCGCCTTCTTTAGGTAATACTTTTATTGTAAGGTCTGATTTTAGCTTTGTATTGACAGAGGCTATTAACACAAAACTTTGACCTTCTTTTACTGTATTGTCTGCATTATTTTTTATAGCAACTTCAGAGTAGTGGAAATCTCCGACTGTTATTATCTGCAATGCTCCCGAGAGTTTATATCCACGGGCAAAGGCAGATATTTCTACTGTTCTTTCTTTATTTAGTCCTGTTTTCTTTACTGGTATTTGTATAGTCTTTGTAGATACACCTTTCTCCATAACCACAGTAGAAGGGAAGTCATCAAAAACAAGCCTATCTACAGCACCTTTGTCAGTTGTGGCAGATAGCCTTATGTTCAAGTCTTCGTTCATAACTTTCTTACCCTCTTCTGTGCCTACAACGTCGAAAGTAATTTCTAAGGTTTCTCCCATTACGAGGTCTGTGTTGTTTAGTGTCATCTTTAATGGCACAGGCTCTGGTAATGGAGCAGTAGGTTCTTTATCTGAACAGCTTGCCCCGAATATGACAAGTGCAGAAATCAACAATAAATATGTACTACCAAAAATATTTTTCATATAAAGTGTCTATTTTATTATTTTGATTTATGTGATTACCAACCTGGATTTTGTTTTAGCAATTTGTTTAGCTTAACATCATTAGGAGGTATTGGCAACAGATAATCTCTGTTTTGGTTAAACTGATATCCGTTAGGAATAAGTTCTTGTAATGGGTCCATCCAGCCATTACCATCTTTAAGCACAGTAGATAATGCTTCTTTCTTCTCATCAGAGAATGATTTATACAAAACTCCGTCTTCGCCCAAGTAAGCTCCTCTTCCAATCTTTCCAACAAATACTATTTCTCCCCTCCAACGCATCA
>JAUMWZ010000147.1:0-1484 GCA_030529405.1 Bacteroides sp.
TTTGCGACTTTAATAGGTAGTATATGCCGTAATGAATGCCTGCGCACGTAAGTCCCACACCTCCGAAACGCACGAACTGCATAATTGTTTTTTTGCTAATAAGGTCTTTTATACTCCTATCCATATCCTCCGTTTCCGTTATCTATCTGTTGTCTGCAGTGAAAGTTTGGTGCTGAAATAAACCTTAAACACCCCTCTCACAAGCCGTATATCCTCGCTTTTCAAACCATATATAAATTAGAAGTAAACTATATATAGTCTATTTGCAAACTCTTATTACTTGTTTTTCAATTTATATATCGTTTGTTTTGTGTGTCTTCATACCTTTTTGTGCACATTTCATATATCAGTTTCAACCAAATGATTGCGCAAGGCAAGGCTTTCAACGCATAAGGTTGTATAATCTCTCGCCTTATGTATGCAGGGAATAGGTCTGAAGGCGACATACTAGTCACAATAAACGCAAACCACATAAATGCGATGTCTGTTCGTGTACGCTCTTTCTCTCCATTAACATACCACAGAGCCACACCGATAAGAGCCACTATATAAGTGCTTGATTCGCTACCAGTGCTGAACAATACAACAAAAAGCAATGTAGAAGCAAGCACGTCAAGTCTGAAATTGATGTTGTTGTATTTCTTTATGCGCAAGTATGGTAGCAGAAACACTATCATTCCTGGAATGAGTATAAGTAAGTCCGAATAATTAGGGTTTTGTGTTGCTTTTCGTATAAGTCCAAGCACTGAAATGTTTTGTGCCACAGAGAACATATTACTTGCATTCTTTCCAATAAGACTTTCGTACCATTGCTGATACTGGCTTATGACGTACTCCGGCGAAGATATAATCATCGGCAAGGCAAACATTATTACTGCCCAAATAAGTAGTGAGAGTATGAATTTTATCTTGTGTTTTGAGAAAAAGAAAAAGGCAAGTCCCACTATGCCATATAGCTTTACGAAGGTGCCAAGCATTATGTGGAAAGCCGCATGAACTTCTTTTTGCTTGTTGATATATACTGCCGACAAGATTATTATTGCCGCTATGGCGATGTTGAATTGTGACATGAAAAGTCCGGTAAGCAGTTCGTGAGCCGTGAACCAAAGAATGAACCCTCTTTTGTAATTGCTTATAGGCAGTTGCTGTATAGCATAGTAAAGGAAAAGAGCTAGAGCCATGTGCCAAAGAATAAGCCCTAACCACACGGGCAAAACAGCAAAAGGGGCAATGATAAGGCTAAACAAGATGCCGTAGTGGTTAGTGTCAAAGTATTCTGAGGGGTATTCTGTGTATAACGGAAGTTGTTCTATTGTGTGATGATATACACCACGGAAGATAAGATAGTTATTACACTTCTTAAACTTTATTGCTCCAGACACAAAAGCCATTAGTATCCACACCCAAAACACTATTCTGTGATTTTCTAACAGCTTTATTCTAAGTTTCTCCTTAGTATCCTCTTTTATCCAGCTAACCATATC
>JAUMWZ010000147.1:1584-4061 GCA_030529405.1 Bacteroides sp.
AGTGCTTTCTTACTCATAAGTCGGAAGTCAGCATGATTATACACCGTGTCAATATCCATCAGATGTTGCATCTTGTAAAAAGCCTTTGCCGTTACTCTCTTAACTATTGGGTCGGCTTCTCTCTCTACCTTCACTCCATACACTATTTCGTTGCCTTCGTAGTGAGCGTCTATCATCTTCTCAATAGCGTTTAAGTCGTCTTGCAGGTCAGCATCTATTGTGATAACCATATCGCTTATTCCCTTGGCAGTCATCATTCCCGCCATGATAGCACGTTGATGTCCCACGTTTTTAGTGAGGTCTATTGCGTTGATGAGTGAGTTTTCTCTGTGTATGCTTTCAATTATTTGCCACGTGTTGTCTTTACTTCCGTCGTTTACATATAGCACAAAGCTGTTGCTACTTATCTTTCCTTTCTCTACAAGCGATGCTATCATCTCGCTCAATTTGTTTGCAGACCAGCGTATTACCTCTTCTTCGTTGTAGCAAGGAGAAACTATGCAAAGCGTTTTCATAATTATATGTTGTGAAGTTTATTCTTCTTGATGAACTCAGTGAATGTTACGAACTCTCTGCCTTCTGCTTTAAGCGATGTTATTAGTCTGTTCAATCGTCCGAGCAAGGTATATCCAGAGTTGTTTCTTATTATATATGGTATGTTCAGCTCCTTATAGTTGTTTAGCTCGCAAAACTCCCATGGATGGAAATACACATTAAGGTATCCGTCGTGATTGACTGTACGTTTGCACAACCAAACGTATAGCCACATTGGAAGGTTGTGACAGCTAAGCCAGAACAGAGGAAAGCGCAACCAAGGAGTAACTGATGCAGGAATTTGCAACACACCCTCTTGAATGAAATACCTACGTGGCTTGTTCAGATTCATATACCTACCAGGAATGAAGGTCGGATTTATTGACGAATTATATTTGTATCCAGCTTTTTCTATCTCTGTTTCAGATACAGGCATCATGCGAGCTTGTCTGTATCCATTGACAGATATACCAAACTCTTGCTCCAAAGTCTTCTTTGACTCTGCCAAGTCTTCCACTCTGAACGACGAATGATAATATCCGTGAGATGCAACCTCATGTCCTTCGGCTATTATTCTGTTCATCACTTCTTTTGCACGCAAAGCAAAGTTTGCCGTACAGAAAAAGGTTGCTCGCACATTATTTGCCTTTAGACAGTCTAAGATTCTATTAGTGCCTTCGGCAGAAATCTCCACTTGTCGGTCAATATCTATGTTTACACCATTCTCAAGAGGAACATCAAACTCCTCCGTGTCAAAGCTGAGTAATATCATATCTCTGTTTGGTAATGTTTTTAATTGAAAGCAAAAGTAATGAAAAAACACGTTAATTCAATTGCGCACAGCCTTTTGTTGCAATATATACCTACTATGTGCGATGTGCAGATGGGCTTTGTGTTGCTTTCTCGTCGTTAATAGTGCCGTTTATGGCATATAACATCTCCAAACTAAACTGTATACAGTCAGTTTCTAAACTGTATATAGTCTATTTCTAAACTATATATTGTTTGAAAGTCAGTTATATATAGTTTGTTTTTGCACAGAAAAAGGCTTTTGTTTGTTCAGATAATGAAAACTTATTGCCTTCACAACAAAATAATGTTGCTTTGTCTTTGTTTTTGTTTCTCAAAGCCATTACTTTTGCTTAACAAAAAACATAAAATAAAAACTTTATAAAAAGCTATGAACATAAAAACGCGATTGATTGTGATGAACTTCTTACAGTTCTTCATTTGGGGAGCTTGGCTAATTTCGCTTGGCGGATATATGGGTGCAAAACTAAATTTTGAGGGTGGACAGATAGGAGCAATATTTGCTACGTTGGGAATATCGTCACTTATCATGCCCGGACTAGTTGGTATAGTTGCAGATAAGTGGTTTAACGCCGAACGTGTGTATGCTGTTTGCCACTTGCTTGGTGCAGGTTTTTTGGTTTATGCATCTACTGCTACCACCTACGAAGATATGTATATAGCTATGTTCTTAAATGTATTGGTGTATATGCCTACCATATCTTTGGCAAACACTCTATCATATAATGCACTTGAAAAATATAACTGCGACCTTGTTAAAGACTTTCCACCTATAAGAGTGTGGGGTACTGTGGGCTTCATTGCAGCTATGTGGACTGTCGATTTAGTGGGGATGAAGATGAGCAATACTCAGTTGATACTTAGTGCGGCTGCATCTGTGCTTTTAAGTGTATATGCCTTGACTCTTCCTAAATGTCCTCCAGCGCAAAAAGGTGCTAAGGCAGAGAAGAAAAGTCTTGCATCTTCGCTCGGACTTGATGCTTTTGTGCTTTTCAAAGACAAGCAGATGGCGGTGTTCTTTATATTTTCTATGTTGCTTGGAGCAGCATTGCAGGTTACAAATATGTTTGGCTCTGTATTCTTAGATAGCTTTAAGAATGTGGCAGAATATGCTGATTCGTTCGGTGTGCAAT
>JAUMWZ010000003.1:0-17108 GCA_030529405.1 Bacteroides sp.
TGTTTTCAAACCATATATAGTTTGTCTTTCAATCCTATATAGTTTACAAGTGAGATATATACAGTTTACTTTTATGTTGTGTGTAGCAGATTTGTTGGCTATATGCTTATGGGGTAGGAGTGTGAACAATTTGCTGTTGAAGATTATCGTCTACTGTGATGCAGTTTTGTGCTTTATGAAGTGATTTTTTTATTGGTTTCAGCTAAAAGTAATGTCTGTTATTCTTTGGTATTGGCTGATTGTCGGACGAGTAATGTTCAGGTTACATTAAGTCCTTTTTGTCTTTTGCTGAGCTGTGTGTTTGCTGTTTTTATTTTCTCTAGTCCGTTGTTTATTCAAAAACCTCTCTTAAAACATCGAGTGACTTTAATGCCGTAAAGTTTGGTATATGTATGCTGAAGTAAGTACACATTACCGACAAACATCTGTTCCTTTCTGCTCCGTTAAGCCTAAACACGTGCATATTGTCAAAGTTTATTCTTAGCAACTTGTTTATGAACTCCGCATCTTCGGGCGATATATACTCTCCTCCAATATCTGTTGGTTTAGACACAAAATGTGAATTTCTGATGTCGAAATAACTACCTTTTTGGAAGTTGTCTGTATTTGGAAACAGCCCGATAAAGCGTGATAGCTTCACAAGGAATACAAGGTGGAAGTTCGAAAAATCCTTTTCTCTGCTGTCAAGCCACATTATTGAGTACATAATATACTCAAACAATTCTTTGTTTTCCGCCTCCTCTTTAATCACACGACACAGAAATTCGGAGATGAAAAAAACCATTGCCGACTTGTACATATCGTATGGAATAGTTGTGAAAGGAACGTTGCTCTTTGCATCTTTCAACCTCTGCATCGTTTTGTTAGCTCTATAATCCGTTTCAAACTCTATGATGCTAAGCGGTTGAAAAAGATTGCTTCTGACAGACGACCGTTTCGACCTTGATATTGGAGAAACGAATGCCACTCGACCAAAGTTGTCAGTATACATATCCACTATCATTGACGTGTCGTTATACTTTGTTGTCCGCAAAACTATGCCTAATGTCTTTTGATACATAAATTGTCTGTCTTTCGTCGCAAAATTATTGCAAAAACAGACAATAAGCAACTCGCTTCTAAACTATATATAATGTATTTGTAAATGATATATGGTCTACTTATAAGATATATATAGTGCAAATGTAGGTTATGTATAGTTTGCAAAACCTATGTTTTCGCCTTTTCCGCTGTGAAAGCTCACTTGCTTTGCTTGCACTTATTTTCGGTATGGAAAAGCTTTACAAATAAAATATGGTAGATTTATTGCTTAACTCTATAAAATTATCATTTCTTGTTTCTGTTGATAATCAGCTGTTTGGTGTTTCTAATCAGAAAAACTTTTCAAAAAACATTATTTTTTTTCTATCATCCTATTGCAGGAATCAAAAATGTCCGTATCTTTGCACCGTAATCAAAAACAAGGGCGTACAAGTGGTGCTTGAGAGTGGTGAGAAATTACCTTTTTGTTTGAGGTTGCTGGGGTGGTTAAGAGCTCGTTCGAGCTTACCTATAAAATGGTCCATTCGTCTATCGGTTAGGACGCAAGATTTTCATTCTTGAAAGAGGGGTTCGATTCCCCTATGGACTACTTAGAGAAATCAACTAAAAAGAATCAGTAAAAAGAGGAAAGATAAAATGGCAAATCACAAATCGTCATTGAAGAGAATTAGACAAGAAAAGGCAAGAAGACTTCATAATAGATATTACGCAAGAACAATGAGAAATGCTGTTAGAAAAATGCGTGCTACTACAAATGGAGAAGAAGCTGCTGCTATGTTGCCAACAGTAACAAAGATGTTGGATAAATTAGCTAAAGTGAATATCATTCATAAGAAAAAAGCTAGCAACTTGAAGTCTAAATTAGCTCTACACGTAAATAAATTGAAAGCGTAATAGGGGTTTGTTTGAGGGAGTTTTTTATGCCCTCGCAGTATAGGGATTTTGATAAAGTTGAAAAGATATAAGTGCTGAGGGTTTTATACTTTCAGCACTCTTTTTGTTTGTATATGTTTGTGATGCGGGCTACCTTTAGTAGGCTCGCTTTTTTTATTTATTCTCCTTTGTGTAGCTGTTTCCTGCTTACCCTTGTATGTTTGTCGTACCCTTCTTTCTATACCAACCTCACTATATGTTTATTCTTGTCTTACAGGTTGGTTATATATGGTTTACATATCAGCTGTACATAACTTCTTTGCAAACCATATACAGTCAAAAAACAAACTATATACAGTTTGCAAACCCCTTTTTTACGGCTTTTACAGCATCACACAATATATCTTCAAACACTTATGGTCAATTTCTTTGCTTTTTCTTTTGTGATTTTGTATATACTATTTATTTTTGTAACTCAAAACAAACATTATTATAAACTAAATTGAATAACTATGAACAAAAAACTATTTTTATTAGCCTTATTGGCTATCGTTTTTTCATTCGCTTTTAGTGGTTGTAGCGAAGACAGTCCAAATGTTCCTGACACTCCGACAAGTGATGGCAACTATTACATTAAAGATGGCAAAAGATATGATATAAAGTTTGCCGCAATGGGATATGCCAGTATTCCGACCATGTCTACAGCTTTATTATTCTCTATTAAAGACTCAAATGACTCAGGTTTTATGGAAGAAGAAAATCTGATGAAATTTGAGATAAGAGAGAATTTCTTAGGCTTTGTGAAAGAAGGCGAAGCTGACGAATATACTAAGAAAAGTGAGTTTATTCTAGTGGGCGGAGGCATTAACATAGGCCTCATAAAAGGTTATGAAGGTTTAGAGCTTGATTATAGCTTCAAGAAAGTAGGTCGCAACCCCCAAGGTGTAGATGTATATGAAATAAAATTTAAGGCAACAGCTGGTAGGGGTACAAAAGATGAAAGTGTTATTGAGTTTAGGTATAAGGGTACCCTAAAGACAGGTGGCACGGGAGATGTATATGAAGATGACCTAAGTAAATATACAGAGGGAGGAAAAATAACTAATCCCGCCCCTCAACCTCAACCACAACCACAGCCAGAGTTAGAGAGTTTTGTGTCAGTAAATGGTGGTAAAAAGCAAGCACTCAAGTTTGCCGCAATGGGATATTCGAAAGAAGAAGGAATGAAAACAGACATTGTGCTACTAGGCAGTAGTAAATCTAAAGATATAAAATTGGCAAACCCAAGCTTTATAATTACAGTTCCAAACAACATCATAGACAACCCTGATGATTTAAGTGTTAGTGGAAAAGTGGGATTGAAAAGTTATAACATAAAAATTGAAGAGAATACGAGAGCTGCAATAAAGTTAAGACCAAGCCCAAGACCTACACCAAGGTTAAGAAAGTTTGATAACGATTATCCGAATGGTAGTTATGTGGTAATAAATAAAGTCGCAACAAACGGAACAACCACAGTATATGATATTATATTTAAGTTTATAGTAAAACAAGGAAGTAGACCTCCAGTAGTCGTTGAAGGAAGATATAGAGGCACACTAAAAACAGGTGGCACGGGGAATGTATATAAAGATGACCTTAAAACATATACAGAAGGAGGAAAAATAACTACACCTGAGCCAGAACCAGAGCCTCAACCAGAACCGGAACCAGATAATAATTATATCCAATTTGAAATTACTCCAGAGGGGAATAAGTCTGATGTTACATACCCATTCATTATAGAGGGTATAAATATGTTTCTTGATAAAAACCTCAACGGAGTTAAAGATTCAGGAGAAGAAATATCAGACAACTTTGATGGCGACTTGAGCATGCCTAAGAAAGATGGTAAGGCTCTGTTCGTTCTAAGAGGAGATGTCAAGAGATTTAAGTTTAAAGACTATATAGACGATAAATATTATTATGAATATCCTAAGTATGCAGAGATTAAAGAATCTAAGCTTGATGCTTCAAAGTGTGCTACTCTTGAAGAAATAAAACTTCAATATTTCGGTTTGACATCTATCAATCTATCTGGCTGTAAAGCTTTGAAAAGAATAAATGTGTGGGGGAATAAATTGAAAACTCTAGACTTGAAAGGTATGCATAATCTTGAGGAAATAAGAGCAGGGATGAATTATGGACTTTCAGGTAAATATGATTTCAGCTCATTCTCTAAACTTCGAGCAATAGAATTTAATTTAACTAATGTATCTGGTGTAATTCTTCCTAATTCAAAGTCTTGTAGAAGTTTGAGTTTACAAAGCACTCCTGTCGAATCAGTAGACTTTTCTAATGGGGAAAATATAGGATTTCTTTCGTATGGGTCTGAAGTTTCTACTTCGTTAGATATAACACTATTGAATAAAATATTAGACCTCAATCTATATGGTAACAAGGAACTTACAAAGCTTATAGATAAGTCGCCAGAGAAGAAGGTTAAGTTAAGAAGAATAGTACTTAATAATTCTCCAAAACTTAAAGAATACGACTTAAGTAAATATGAAAATCTAGAAGATATAGTTGCATCTTATAACATAGGAGTTGATGTTAATACTCTCATCAGTCGTCTGCCAAACAGAAAAGGGAAAAAAGAAGGCATGCTAGAATTGAGTAAAACTGATGCTGAAAAAGTAAAGAACAACCAAGTGCTTAAAGATAAAAACTGGAAAGTGAAAGCAGTATAAAACTCAAAAGTGTAGTACATACAAACAGTCCGCTATGAACAGGAAACTTCCTTTCATAGCGGACTGTTCTTTTTATCTGCTATGTTTTTGGCGTTTAGCAGGTGTTTCTGCACCGCATACATATCCACCTTCTCCTTTTGGTATATGTATTCTTTTCTTATTATTACATACTCCTTTGTTACTGTGTGTTATATCTCACTTTTCTAAACCATAGACAACTTACTTGTAAACCGTATATGGTCAAGAAAGAAACTATATACTGTTTATATCTTAACTGTATATAGATAAGAAAGCACCTTTTCTTATATTTTTTTTAATAGCTCTTTTTCTCTCTTTTTGTCATGTATGTTCTTCTTTTCATAACTTCTTTTCTTCTCCTTTTGTCGCTACAAAAGGAGCAAAAAATCCCGCTTAGTTTGTTTAGCTACATTTCACTTGTTAAATCTGTTTCTTATAAACTCGCTTCGCTCAGACAAGTATAAGAAACTGCCGATTTAACTGCGTGAAATGCTTAACGCAAAACAAACAATGCGGAGTCTTACGCTGTGTTGGACTTTGCACTAATATACATTTGCTTGATTTTAATATCTATTTCACGGCAAAATATACAAGAATGAGTATCTAAATCTCTCGCCCTTGTGGTAGTTTGCCAACTAGTTTGTTGGCTAAGTCAAGTCGTAATGTCTCACATTTGTTTGAGCGAAGTGAGTTTGTGAAACATAGACTTGACGGCAACAAACGGCAAACGGACACACAGGCGAAACCTTTTCTTGGTTCTTCTTTTCAGTTATGAAAAGAAGAACATATAAGACAAAAGGGAGAGAAAGAAGTTTTGAAAATAAGAACATTACTGACAGAGGGAGAAGAAAAGAATAGATGAAAGAAAAACAAAATCGAAGAAACCGATAGAAAAACAGCAATTAAAAGAATAACGTATAAAACAAAATGATAAGAAATAAAAGGTGCTTTCTTAGTTGTATATGATTTGAAAATAAACTATCTACAGTCTATTTATCAGCTATATACAGTTAATCCCCAAACTATATATGCTTTGCAACCACACTGATATATGCATTGTTTGAATATAAAAAACATCATTATTCATATCATTATGCCACTGCTTCTGTTAAATATTAAGTGCTGTCTTGGGTTTTTATCTGTCCTTTTGTTGCTTGAAGATTATAAATGTGTATATTTGCGCCGATAGTCTTGGGGTGCTATTATATTTTGCGAGTGCAATGTATAAGGCTGAGATGATACCCAATAACCTGATATGGATAATACCAGCGTAGGGAAGACATGAGAACTCTGTTGTTTGTTCTCTTTCTTTTATATCATTCAACACATTCCTTTTTAGGCTATCTTATTCATTGATTATAAACGAAAAGATAGTTTAGTATGCAGATAATTTTTAATCAAAAGCCTGTGGAGGTTGAGGAAGGGGCGTCTGTGCTTTCTGCCTTGACACTTTTTGGTGTGCCTATGCAGCATATAGCTGTGGCTGTCAATAAACAAATCGTTCGAAGAGATGAGTGGGACAGCAAAATCCTTAAAGAAAACGACGACATTATGGTTATTACTGCCGTAAAAGGTGGATAACATCTCAACGTGGGCATAAGATTATTTTTTTGAGAACAGAACATCACACATTGGAAATAATAAATAAATACTATGAAGGATAAGATAACGGAATTGAACATAACAACGGGTGCATTGCCTGGTTCAGAGAAGATTTATGTGAAAGGAAGTATGTATGACATACAAGTTCCTATGCGTAAGATTAACCTCTCTCATACGATAGACGACGAAGGCAATAAGATTGAGAACGGACCAGTAGTTGTTTACGACACATCTGGACCATATACTGACACTAATTATAAGGTAGACTTGCAGAAAGGACTGCCTAAAGTGCGCAGAGAGTGGATAGAAAAAAGAGGAGATGTAGATAGGCTTTCGGAGTTAAGTTCAGACTATGGAAAACAACGTCGTGCAGACTCATCGCTTGATTATCTAAGATTTGAGCATATAGAAGATAACCCTTTGAGGGCAAAAGAAGGCAAATGTGTAACTCAACTGCACTATGCTCGCAAGGGAATCATTACCCCTGAAATGGAATATGTAGCTATACGTGAAAATCAGTTGTGCAGTGAGATAAGAGAAAAATATAAGATTGACAAGAATATTCCAGGTGGTATTCAGGTGCCAGACTATATCACTCCAGAGTTCGTTCGTCAAGAAATAGCAGAAGGACGTGCTATACTTCCTGCCAATATCAACCACCCTGAGTGCGAACCGATGATTATTGGTCGCAACTTCTTAGTCAAGATAAACGCCAACATAGGTAATTCTCCGCTTTCATCGTCTATACACGAGGAGGTGGAAAAGGCTGTTTGGGCTATCAGATGGGGTGCAGACACAATTATGGACTTATCAACTGGCAAGAACATTCACGAAACAAGAGAGTGGATTGTACGTAACTCTCCTGTTCCAGTAGGTACGGTTCCGTTGTATCAAGCTTTAGAAAAGGTCAGAGGACGAGTTAAAGACTTAACTTGGGAGATATACCGTGACACCTTGATTGAGCAAGCTGAGCAAGGAGTTGATTATTTCACAATCCATGCAGGACTACGTTGGCAACATGTTCCATTAACAATGAACAGAGTAACGGGTATTGTTTCTCGTGGTGGCGCAATAATGGCAAACTGGTGTACAACGCACAAACAAGAAAGTTTCTTATATGAACACTTTGAAGATATATGCGAAATCTTGGCTAAATATGATGTTGCTGTGTCTATTGGAGATGGACTTCGTCCAGGCTGTATAGCCGATGCTAACGATGAGGCACAGTTTGCCGAGCTTGCAACACTTGGAGAGTTGTCGCGCATAGCAGATAGACACGACGTGCAAGTGATTATTGAAGGACCTGGACACGTACCTATGCAGAAGATAAAAGAGAATATGGACAAGCAGATGGATTTATGCAATGAGGCTCCATTCTACACATTAGGTCCTCTTGTTACAGATATTGCTCCGGGCTATGACCATATCACTTCTGCCATTGGTGCTACAATGATTGGCTGGTATGGAACATCAATGCTTTGCTATGTAACAAGAAAAGAACACTTAGGACTACCTAACCGAGATGACGTTAAAGAAGGGGTTATCACTTATAAGTTAGCGGCTCACGCGGCAGACCTAGCCAAAGGACACCCAGCTGCATATTACCGTGACTATGAAATGAGCAAGGCTCGCTTCGAATTCAGATGGAAAGACCAATTTCACCTTGCACTAGACAGCGAAACAGCATTGAAATATCACGACGAGACTCTACCTGACGAGGGACACAAGAAAGCACACTTCTGTTCTATGTGTGGAGAGCATTTCTGTTCTATGCGTGCATCGAAACAACTAAGAAGTAAGATAAAAAAGGATAAGAAATGATTGTTGTAATTACAAGTGAAGAAGAGTTTGAAAATCAAGTAAGAAGACTTAACAACTTGCTTATATATGGTTTGCATTCAATTCATATACGGTTTCCAAACGGTTGTAAATCAGACTACACGAGGTTTATAAATTCTATTGACCCAGTGTATAGGCACCGCCTTGTTGTGTGCAACTACTTCGAGCTTGTAGAAGAAACTGGAGTTGGGGGTGTTCATTTGAACACTTCCAACCTTCACCTTTACCCTCAGTTTGTTGGCAGATGTAGGGTTTCGGTATCTGCCCATAGCATTGACGAGCTAGAAAACCTCCCTTTTGTGCCTACCTATGCTTTGCTAAGTCCAGTTTTCGATAGCATCTCGAAGCAAGGATATGCTGCCAATGACAATTTGAAACATATAAAGCAAAGACTACAATCTTTGCCTTTCCCCGTCTTGGCTTTAGGCGGATTTGCTCCAAATAATCAATCTCTATGCTATGAATACGGCTTTGCGGGTGGAGCAACGCTGGGGTATATCTCCGACCCTGATTATGATGAGGTTGAACGATGGTTGTCTTTCAGCAAAAACGAGGTTCTCTCTGTTGCTGGTCACGACCCTTGTGGTGGGGCAGGAATAACAAAAGATGCCGAAGTTGTCAATCTTCTTGGCGCAAAACCACTTACTGTTTGTTCCACACTGACCGTGCAACACGACACAGAGTATAAAGAAACTGTAAAGGTGGAAGAAGACTATGCAGAGAAGGCAATATCACATCTGCTGTCAAAACACTATGTCAGAGTGGCAAAGATAGGGCTATGCACCTCGTTGGCACAGACGCTTTCCATAGCTAAAACACTCAAACAGAATGGAGCTTCTGTTGTTGTGTGGGACACGATATTGAAGCCGTCAGCGTCAGATGTAGATAGTATGTCGCCGATTGACAACGGTTTGCTACAAGAAGTGCTTAGGTTGGTAGATGTTGTTACGCCAAACTATAAAGAGGCTGTCAGACTGTTTGGCGAAAACTTAGATGAGATTATACCAAAGGTCTGTTCGTCTTACGATTGCAATATAGTTGTAAAGAGCATGAAAACAGACTGTTCTTCTCAAGTTTCAACAGATGTGATGTACACAAAAAGTGGCGATAGGTTCGAGTTTATGGTGCCTTTGACCCCGATAGACAGACACGGAACGGGCTGTGTATACTCATCTACCTTGGCTACTCACTTGTCTTTCTGTTATGATTTGTACACAGCTTGTCGTCTTTCTCAGCTTGCTGTGGACTACTATCGTCGTTACGGACGAGTGGACTATTTCTCTGCCTCGTCAGAGGCTGTGCGTTCCAAGCTGGCAAGGTTAGATGCCTGCAAGTTGATGTATATAACCAACGGAGAAAGCGAGGAGGAGATATTGCAAAAAGCTGAACAAGCACTTAGAGGGGGGTGCAACTATATACAGTTGAGAATGAAAAACACATCGTCTGCAAACCGTATACAAATTGCAACTAAACTAAGAAGACTTTGCAACCAATTTATATACAGTTTACTTGTGATAAATGATGATATTGAAACTGCACTGCAATGTGATGCTGACGGAGTGCATTTAGGCAAGAACGATATGTCGCCAGCATTAGCCCGAAAAATATTAGGACACGGCAAGATAATAGGTGGTACTTGCAACACTGAGGAAGACATATATACACGTTCGCTAGAGGGGGTTGATTACATCGGTGTAGGTCCATACAGATTTACAACAACTAAACAAAACCTTTCGCCAATGCTTGGTTTAGATGGTATGAAAAGACTGTCTGACTACAACAGAAAGCTACCTTTGCTGATACCTATGTATGCAATAGGAGGAATTGTTATTGACGATGTGAAAGACTTATTAAGCAGTGGTGTGCAGGGTGTGGCTGTGTCGGGATTGATTGATAAATCACACGATGCAGAAAAAATCACAAAAGATATTTTGAAAGAGATAAAACAGACTTATAATCAGTAATATAATTATGAAAGAATTAGTAATTGCAGGGCATAAATTCAGCTCTCGTCTGTTCTTAGGTACAGGCAAATTCTCGTCTAATTCAGAAATGCAACAAGCATTAAAAGCTTCGGGAACGGAGCTGGTAACGGTGGCTTTGAAACGGGTTGATACATCTACGGAAAACGACAACCTTATAAGTTCAATCTGTATGCCTAATATCACACTTATGCCTAATACTTCAGGTGCTCACACAGCAGAAGAAGCTATTTTTGCAGCAAGGCTTGCTAGAGAGGCATTCAATACACCTTTCATAAAGGTTGAGATACACCCCGACCCAAAGTATCTACTTCCTGACCCAATAGAAACACTTAAAGCAACGGAAGTATTAGCTAAAGAAGGATTTGTTGTAATGCCATACATACAGGCAGACCCTTTGCTTTGCAAGCGACTAGAAGATGCTGGAGCGGCAGCTGTTATGCCTCTTGGAGCACCAATAGGAAGTAATAAGGGGTTGGTAACAAGAGAATTTTTGAAGATTATTATTGAGCAAAGCCGAGTGCCAGTAGTTGTTGATGCAGGAATAGGAAGACCCTCGCATGCAACAGAAGCTATGGAACTTGGTGCTGATGCAGTACTTGTAAACACAGCAATAGCATCTGCGCCAGATCCTATAATTATGGCGAGACTTTTTAAGCAGGCTGTTGAAACAGGAAGAGAAGCGTTTGTAAGCGGAATGGCTGGAGAAACAAATATAGCAGCAGCCAGTTCGCCCCTTATAAATATATTCAAAACAGAATAAACAATGAGTTTCTACGATGAAATTAAGCAATATAGCTGGGAGGAAGTAGAACAATCAATCTTGAACAAAACAGAGAAAGATGTTCTAATAGCTTTGAACAAAGAAAGATGTAACCTTGAAGACTTCAAAGCACTAATATCTCCTGCGGCAGAAAAGTATATAGAACAAATGGCTGCTAAGGCTCGCCAACTCACAATGTCACGTTTCGGAAAGACAATACAGATGTATGTTCCGCTATACGTGTCTAACTATTGTTCAAACTCTTGTGTTTACTGTGGATTCAGTGCAAAGAATAAGATTGTGAGAAAGAAGTTGTCTATCAACGAAGTTATGCAAGAAATAGAGGTGCTAAAAGCATGGGGTTTCAAACATATCTTATTAGTGTCGGGCGAATCTAACGCTAAAACAAACACAGACTATTACAAAGAAGTGATTAAGGCTATACGTCCTCACTTCTCGCAAATATCTCTTGAGGTTCAACCTCTAGACACTTCGGACTACAAACAACTTGTTGATGAAGGTCTGAGATATGTTTGTGTCTATCAAGAAACGTATAATGAAGAGGCATATCCTTCTTTCCACCCACGAGGACGAAAGGCTGATTACAAGTATAGACTAGAAACTCCAGACCGATGTGGTCAAGCAGGTATGGACAAGATAGGTATAGGTGCGCTGTTGGGATTGCAGAATTGGCGTACAGATTCTTTCTTTACTGCACTACACCTTAGTTACCTCGAAAAAACATATTGGAGAACTCGCTACTCAATATCTCTTCCTCGTCTTCGTCCTCATGTAGGGTCGTTCAATCCGGAGATGCCTATTACCGACCTACAAATGGCTCAACTGATTTGTGCGTATCGTCTGTTTAACCACGAGGTAGATATATCTCTTTCCACAAGAGAGAGCAGTCAGTTCCGTGATATGGCTATGCACATAGGTGTGACAACTATGAGTGCCGCATCGAGCACAGAGCCTGGAGGATATGTGAAACCTAATAAAGAGCTTGAACAGTTCTCAATCAACGATGGACGTAGTGTAGATGAGATGGCAGATGCTGTTCGTAAGCAGGGTTATGAACCTGTTTGGAAAGATTGGGATACTTGGCTATAAACGACAATGATATTATGAGATACTCAAGGCAGACTATGCTTGCCGAGATAGGCAAATATGGTCAAGAAAAGTTGCGTAACAGTTCGATGCTTGTTGTAGGTGCCGGTGGTCTTGGTTCGCCTTTACTTATGTACTTGGTATCTGCTGGTGTGGGGCGCATCTCTTTAGTAGATGATGACAAGGTAAGTATATCCAATTTGCAACGTCAGATACTTTATGCCGAGAATGATTTAGGATTTAGCAAGGCAGAAAGGGCTTTCAATAGACTAAAAGCTATGAACTCAGACTGCAACATAACTTTCCACAACGAGAGATTTACCTCTGAAAATGCTGAAAGAATAGCCACAGGACACGACATTATTATAGACGGTAGCGACAATCTAAGCACTCGATACGTGCTGGATAATGTGAGTAAGAAGCTTAACATACCATATCTATATGGTGCTGTAAGCGGTTGGAGAGGGCAATTCTCTCTGTTCAACACCGAAAAGTCTGGTAGCTACTCCGACTTGTTTCCTGACTTCGACTCTCAAGCAGACACTGTTGCCGTTGGAGTGGTTGGCTGTGTGGTGGGAATAACAGCATCGTTTATGGCGGCGGAGGCTATAAAATATGTGTTGGGAATAGAGAGTGATGCTGTTGGACATCTTGTGATGATAGATTCAATGAACAACACTATTGATAAGGTAAAGATGTTCTAATCTGTTTATTGCTAGATGATTATGCTGAGGCTATGCTTTGTTTAGCTACACAATAAATAAAGATTCCATAATAATTGCTTTTATTTCGTGCCTTGCCACACTCTGCTTTGTCTGAAGTGTGTAGTGAGGCACTTTTTTTGTGTAATATTTTCATGCAGTCAGCTATATATGGTTTATTTTCAAACTGTATATGGTTTGTTTTCAAATAGTATACGACTTGCAGATTGACTATATAGAGTTTGCAACTATGCTGTTATAGACCTCTGAAACAACTGTGTGTCTGCTTCATGAAAAATCATTTTAATATTGGTTAAAAAGGAGGTAAACTGTTGTAGAGAACCTTTTTTTTCTACATTTGTTGCCATATATCTAAGAAACACGGTTATACCGCACTAATGCAAAAACTTAAACAGGATAAAAAATGAAGAAACTATTTTCGTTGGCAACACTTTGTTGCGCTTTCGCCTTGGCATCTTGTAATATGCCTAAAGATGGCGATACTGAGATTGTTACAGAAGAATACTTAGGTAGCTACATAGGTGCATATGCCAACCCGACAGACGTTGAACTATTGGCAGGAAAAGGGGAGGACAAGTTCTTTTTGAGTGCTACCTTTAAGAGAGACTTAGTAAGGCTATTGAAAGAGAAAGATAAGGAGAAGTTTCTTCAATTATCAAAATACTACAAGGACGATGAATACCACAACAAATGGCAAGTAGTGTATAAATATGATTCTAAGGTTGGTGCTTGGCTAGCTCCATTGACAGGGTTGCCACCTGTTGTTCCTACCGTCTTGAAAGACTCAATATTTAGCGTCAGCGTTGTGAGCAATCGAAGTTTTGGCGAAGCGTATCCAGCAGGTGCAGAACTCAAAGATTTAATCACGTTTCACGCACTTTCGATAAATGACTTTATTGTTAGCGGATACAAGCCGTCTAAACCTACCGAGCCGGTTAAGGAATGGATTAAGAAAGCTTATTTTAATGCTTTTTCTGGGTCGATGATAGATAACCTTATGCCCTTTATGCTTGGCAGAAATAATCATTTTATACCTGTGTCTTACCCGCTTAATGAGGTAAACCAAAAGAATACTCGACTTATCTCTCCGTCGTTCTTACTTGTCTTCAAAGAACACCCACTTGTAGGCGAACATACCTTTACTGTGAGAGTGAAGTTTGCTGATAAGGAACTGACAGGAACTATAAAACATCTGTTTTAGATATAGTGTAGGGCGGGAATAGGAATAAGAAAAAGGGCGTGACATTTTATTCAGAGGAAATTTGTATTGTATAACGAAAGAGAAAAATCAGAAGGAAAACTCTCTTAGCGTTGCTCAGTTTACTTCCGCTTTTTAATAATAATACTTGAAAATAAAAAGTTCCCTAGTTTTTTGAAGAGAATAATTTGCTCTCAAAAACTAGGGAACTTCATTTTATATTTCTTTAAGCGTTCTGGCTAATATTCTTTACATGGTCTTATGGAAAAAGCATGTCCCCTTTTAGATGTTCTAATAGGGTTTAGCTTTTCGTTATTAAACCACAAGTTATATGCCTCTTCAATTCTGTGTGGGCTTGCAGTGAAATAACAGCCTATCTCTCCAATCTCGTTTATTTTAGCATCATTGTTGTTTCTATATCCCATAGCTGGGAAGAAAACCTTATCTCCTGTTCTGTCCAATCCACAATAGAAGCTCCAACCTTCATTCCATACGCTCTCGGGAGATATATTAAAATCTTCTATTCGCAGAGCCTCTTTACCCGTCAAACTGAAACCCGTGAACAAGTTGCCTGGTGGTACTGTGTATCCTACAGGACATGGGTCGTAAATGGTTTTGATTATAGGAGGATTTTGTATGCTCTCTTCCTTATTATGCATATTCCATAAGTTTGTGTATGAGCCATTGATAGAGATGTTACGATTCATAATCTTTGGCTTTTTTATGGAGTTTATAATGTGGATATTTTTCTGTGTGTTGTACTCCTCAGATTTAGGCCAATGTGCGTGCGAACTTCCTGAACTGTCATACCAAACCTTATCTAACGGTGTTCCGTTAGGTACTTTTATGGCACCAATGAATGGGTCTTTTCTACCCCATTGATAGTATGTGTTGTTGCCCCTCGTTCTTATAACTTCTCTGCTTTGTGTTATTGTAAACTCCTTACTCTCTGCAACAGGGTATTCATCAGAAATAGCTTTCTGCTTAATTCTTATCTTTACAGAACGCTCTGGATATTCGTATGCCTCTCCATCACACCAACCTAAGTTTATAGGCATAATTACATGTTGCTCTCCGCCTTTATTGGTTATTGTCTTCAAATCATAACCTAAGACGTAATCCGTAACCCAAATATGCCAACTCCATAGAATGACATCGTTTATATCTTTTACAGCTACTACGGCATTTCCTTGTCTTATAGAGGCTCTGTCTACATTAAACTCAAGGAATCTCTGATCAGAAGAAAGATGTACTCTGGTTACTAAGTTTGGAGCATCTTGCCATATAAGAGTACAGCTGTGAGGAATACACCCCGTATTATTATATATGTATGGGTTTACTATATCATGACCAAGATGATTTACAAAAGGACGTAAGAAACCATATTTTATGTCTTTAGCCTTAAAAGATAGTTCGTTTGTAAGTGAGTTCTTTATAGCGTTACCGTAAACTAAAGGGATTCTGTAGCTACCCGGTGCATTGACAAGATAGCAGTTAGCTGTGTTTTGAACTCCATCTTTACCACTTACGTTTGATAAGTTCCAGTTTCTTTTCTCAGGTTCTTCTCTTAGGTTTCTCAAATTCAAGTCCCTTCCTGTCTGTCCTTTTACAGTTATGTTGTAAGATGCTTTATCTGAGGTTCCGTTATTGTTATTTGTGGTAAATTCTGTAATCCAATTGGGCGGAGTTTCAGACCAATGATCTCCATTGTCTTCTGAAAACTCTGCTTGCCAAGGTATAAATTTATATTCGTTCTTATTACCGTGTGTTATCTTTAAGTGACTTTCTATTTTATATACTCTAGCTCCGCCTGTGTAAGAAAAGTTACCTACTGGGGGTTCTACCTTTAGTGTAGGTTCCAATCTAACACTGGTACTTGTTATTCTGTACGTCACTGTCTTCCCCATAGGCCAAGTGCTTCCGGCTATACTTGCTACAAGTTTGTTGTTATTTCCTTTTAGTTCATCTCTATATTCTACTTCTATTTCGGCTCCTCTAGGTAGAGTTTGCGGAATCATCATAAATGTTTCTTCAGGAGTTGTTATAGGTGTTCCATACACATTAGGAATATTTCTTTCTTCAGGTATTCTTACCTCAAAGTCTTTTCTATAATTTAGAATATTCCAATTGTTATCTCCTATTGTGTGACTTCCACTAGCTGATATTCCTTTCAAGCTGACTTTTGTTATTTTTCCAGGTATTTGTAGTCCTCCTCCAATCTCAAACTTGACAGCTGTAAGTATGTGTTTGAAGTTTAATGGTAGAGCGCTATTTTTTCCACCGTCTACATCTATTGCAGTAGTTGTAATTAAGTCGGGTTGATTTGTAACTATTGTTGGCACTGCATATTCAAAGCTTGGTGCTCCTTTTTTATCTTTAGATGACGTCAGCTTAAAGCCCGGTATGTATGCTGGAGAGTACAAATAGAATGCCATTTTATATGCTCCTCCTGGCCATCTATATCTATTCATCGTCCAATTGTCTGAGCTTCTTACCTCTTTGTCATAAATATATCTTTTTGTTTGAGGTACTCCCATGCTTGAATTTTTAGGGTATGTATATGCAAATACCGTTGCATCTTGGTACATATTATCTGTGCTTGCTGGTCTACCTCTTGTTGATATGTTGTTTGATGAGTTTTCTTGTTCTTGTGTTACTTTAGAACTAATTCCATCGCTAACTACAGCGTGCAGGAATATAGGTTCTTTGTTGTCTGTTTCCGACTTTAGTTCGAACACTCTGTCTTCACTGAGTGTGTCTAGGTCTTTATTTGTTGTTTTTTCTTTTGATATGGAATTTCCTGCTCTTGTGTTGTGTTCTTTGTTAAACTCAAGTTTGTTTATCGTAAAGCCTATTTGTTCTTGTTCTTTTAGATGCTCTTCTTCAGGCTTTTCTGTGCATGATGTGGATATTGTCGATAATAGTATTAGACTACACAATACTTTCAAGCCAGCTTTATTAAGCCTGTTATTGAAAGTTTTAATATCATTTTTTTTTGCGATTATATCTATTACTATTTTCTTCATTTCTGACAAGTCTTAGTTTTTATTGTCTTTTTATTCTTGCTATGTATATAGTCTACTTTATGATTTAAGGATATATGAATGTATAGCTATACATTCATATATCCTTGTAAAATACTATCTGTATCTATTATAAGTTTATTTCACTAGTACTTTCTTCTTGCCATGTGTCTACACTTACTGTAAACTTAATAGGGCCTCCTAATATAGG
>JAUMWZ010000003.1:17208-30148 GCA_030529405.1 Bacteroides sp.
TTCCAAGGTGTTAATTGTTGTGGTATCATTTGGAAATTGTTGCTACCTGTGATGTTTTGTGGTGTCTCGTTAAGTGTTGTTGTGCTCTTTGATATGATCCCATAATCTTTTGGTGTTGATATTGTTCCCCATTGATTTTGTAGTAATTCATAGCCTTGTTCTGTAGCTTCTTTAGGGAAAGTAAAAGTTCCTTGAGAAGGTATGTGGCATAACTTCACACCTTTTACTTCTACTTTCATATTCTCGTTAGAACATTTTGCTTGTACTTCGATTTGTGAAAGTATATGTTTGAAGTTCATATTAACTCCAGATACCTCATTAACTTGTTTAGTCCCTGTTTTTACTGAAATCACTACGTCTTTCTGATCTTCTACATTTGTTGCAGGAGAGAAATTAGATATTTGTTGTGTTGTTGGGTTTATGCTAACACTTGTTATTTCTTGTGGTGAGTAAGCAAAGAACTTAAGAGTACCACTTGTAGGCCAATAGTATGTTTTTTCTGTATTCCAGCTTTGTCCTCCTTCGCTAGATCTGACAAGTAAGTCTGTGAAAAAGTTGTTGTTTTGTCCTTCTTCATAAGCTGTAACCTTAAAAGAACCCATGTTCTCTTTTGTTGTTATGTTGTTTGCTCTTGTTACTGCTCCTATTGCAGGACGGAATTTAATGTTTCCGCTATTGTTTACTTCGATAAGTTCATCTTTCGAACATGAAGCTAAAATTATTAGCCCACTTGCTAAGAATAGTAGATTCTTTTTCATTTTTGTTTTCTTGTTTAGTAAGTTGTTATTAGTTTATTTTTATATTGTTATTATATTGGTTTTATTTTCTTCTTACTTTAGTTGCAAACTGTATATCGTTTACTTACACTCTGTATACTACATATTTATGTCTTCTTTTATGTCTTCCCAATCTTCAACTGTGGGTGTCAGTCCACCTCCGTTTTCTATAGGTTTCGGCAAGCTTAGTCCGTCCACTGTAATTTTTAAGTTTACTTGCCCTATTTCTTTGTTTACTTGGTCTGTAACATCGAATGTGTAATATTTCTTACTGCCGTCTGACAACACTATATAGAACGAAAGTGTATGTGTTTGTCCTTTCTTTGTTGGTCTTCCGAAGTTTGAGAACTTAGCTGTTACTTTTGAGTCGTTTGGAACAGCTTCTGCAGTAAAAGGAATGCTACTTGTGTTGTTTGAACTCTTATTAGTCCCCACGAAAAAAGAGCTTGACATTCCTGATATAGCCATACTTAGGTTAGACACATACTTTAAGTTTTTGACGTTGATAATGTTTACTGTGTACTGAGTAGACATAGTCTCAGGGTATAGTGTAATCTTTATTTCAGCTTTATCTTTTACTGCCTTTGTTTCTAAAGGTCTTTCTATCACTACTAAAGACTCTCTGCCTCCCCAAAAAGGGTCTGGTGCAAGTGTCATCGGTTCATCTTTGTGTTTTATCTCTTTTGGTGTTGCTCTCACTCCCATTGGCTCTAAAAGACTGCTGGTGCGTGTATAAACTTCGAAGTCTTCAAAGCTGTTTGTTCCTCTAAACAACAGGGTCTCCGAGTTGTTGTTTATAAATATAGCCTTGTATCTTCCTGATGGTATTTCTGCTATACCTCCTTTTGCTGTAGGAAAATCATACTGTAGCGATGGTTTTCCATCTTCTGGGAAAAGATATAAGCTCATTCCTGTTGCACTATGTTCTGGAGCATATTTCCAATCGAATATCACTTCTACGCTAACCAAGTTTGATTTTGGTCTGTACAGTTCTTTGTGTTCGCATGAAGTCATGGTAAGCAAGAATATACATATACTTAGCGTTGCGCATATCTTTTCGATAAATGTGTTTTCGAATATGCTTTGTTTTAATATTCTTACCATTTATCTGCTCCTTTCCTTTTGCTGATTTTCTTGCTACCAATAAGCCATACTAATGATATTTCTGCTTTTGTTGGTCCGAACCAGTGTCTTTGTTTTGTGGCTTTCCATACGTATTTGTTTCCTTCCGGTATATACTCTTCGTATTTTCCACCTATGTATCCCACTCCCAGCGTTAAGTCTAAGTTTAGTCTTCTTATTATTGGCAATGAATATCCATAAGATATTCCTGCGCCATAGCTCCACTTGTCGCCTAAATACCCCTTATGTCCTCTCTCAATGTCGTACGTCAGAATCTGCCCATATACTCCAACGTGGTGTCCTGTGAGCTTCTTTCTGTTGAATCCGAACCATTGTCTAACCTCTAAATCTCCACCATAAAGTCTGTGGTAGTAGTGTTTGTTGTCGTTTTTGAACCACGCATATATCCAATTTCCTGCTATAGTCCAGTTCTTTCCTAAGTATATTTCTGCTCCTATGTTTGGCAATAGTAGGCAATCGTAAATCAGATTGTTTTTAATTGCAAAAAGGAAAGTTTTCTCTGTCTTTTCTTTTATGGGTACATACAGGTCTATCTTGTTGTAGCTTGGTTTTTCTAGGCTCTTATGGCTTATATAAACAGGTGTTTCCAAACTATCGTATGATAGGTATATGTTAGACATTCGCATCTGAGAGAAGTATTTTTCTTGAAGATATCTCCAAGTTTTTCCTCCTTCTGTCATTCCTAAGCGTCTTTTTCTTCCATCTACCACCTTTCTGTTCTTTACAATCCATTCGGGTGTGTTTCTTATTATGCTTAGTGTCTTATGTCTGTTGTCTATTTGTTTGTCCTTTTCTACATACAGTTCTAGCTTTTCCCAATCTATACCTTTTGAAACGATTGAGTATTTTATGTTTTGTTCTTGCACAATAGAGTCTATTATACTTTTTGTTGTTTCTGCTCTTTTCTTAGACAGTGTGTTATTAAACTCCGTATTTCCTTCAGGTGAAGCACTCGACTTTATTACTATTTTCAGAATTCTATTATATGGGCTTTTAAGAATGGCTCTCAATCTTTCTGAAAAAAGCTGTATATGCTTTCCGTTGTTTTCGAATACGGGTTCAATCTCTGCACTGCCTACTTTGAAGTATAACTGTACAGAGTCTGTTTTTGTTTTATTATATCCCTCTTGTGCGTGGGTGTATATTATTATATGTAGTAAAAGGAATAAAATTAGAACCCTTTTCATCGTTAGTGTTTCGCCTTTTAGTTTTTGGCGGTAAGTATTGTTGTTTTTGAGTGCTAAACTGTCGTTTCTTGTTGATGTTTTTGCTTCTTTCTGTCTGTTTTATTCCACTTTTGAAAGTCGCTTTTTAAGCAACGACGATATACACTTATTTTGTTAATTAGTTTTCTCTTTTTGTAATCGGGACGCAAAGGAATGAATAAATGTTTTAGTGTGCAAATTTTTTGGCTTAAAAAAAGTCTTTTTTATTTATGAATATTCTGATTTTTTGAGTTAGTTGTTGTTTTCTTATCTATAAGCTAATTTATTGTAATGCAAAATATTGTTTGTTTTAGCTTATAGTAGGTGTTTCTTTGTCTTTTCCTCGTTTAATTTCTTGTATTATATAGATTTAATGTTGTTTTTATGCCTTTTGTTTTATAATCTCTGATAAAATTTAGTTACTTGCAAATTAGTGCCATTTTATTTGTTGTTTTGTTTATTATGAAAGTCGTAAATGTTGTTTTTGCATATTAGATGAGGCTCTTCTTGATATTGTATGTTCTGTTCTGACCATATAGATGATGTCTTTCCGCTTTTGTGTGATGAATAGTGGATATTTATCTTTTCTATTATTGCAGGTTTATGGGGTTAGCTTCTGTTGGATTTTGTTTTTATTTTTCTCTAGAGGTGTGTTTACATCTTACGTCTTCATTTCTTGTGTTGGTTCTTTATAGTTATCTCCCGTTTTACAAACTGTATATAGCTGTCTTCTAAACCATATATAGTTTGCTTTCAAATTGTATATAAATTGAAAGTTGATTGTATATAGTTTGCATATGTCTGGTATATACCTGCTTTATGTTTGTTTTATAGGGTGGTTCTGTGTCATTCTGTAAAGCTAAGTTGTTAAGAATAAATAAAAACATAACGTATGTTGAAAGTGATTTTTTTCTATTCTATATTAGAATTAAATTCGCAATCGCAATATTTGCAAGTGTGTAAACAAACAAATAAATACTAATAATAAAATCGGAAAAACATGCGCAAAATTATCTTAGCATTATCCTTAGCCTTGATGGTGGTTGGAGTGCAAAACGCAGTTGCAGGTTCTGCTACTGGAACTAAAGTCAATAACAGAGTAATCAAGGTAAAGACTCCTAAAAGAGCAAAAGGACAAACAGATGTTCTGCAACTAACAACTCCTAAGATGGAGAAAGTAAGAGTTGGATTCATAGGACTAGGTATGAGAGGTCCAAGTGCTGTACAACGTTTCACTAAAATTCCTGGAGCAGAGATTGTTGCACTATGCGACCTTGTTCCGTCTAATGTAGAGAAGTGTCAGAAGATGTTGGAAAAAGCCGGACACAAAAGAGTGGCTGAATATCACGGAAGCCAAGATGCGTGGAAGAAACTTTGCGAAAGAAACGACATTGACCTAGTTTACATAGCTACAGACTGGAAAACACATGCACTTATGGGAGTGTATGCTATGGAGCAAGGTAAGCACGTAGCTATTGAAGTGCCAGCAGCAATGACTCTTAAAGAGATATGGAAACTTATTGACACATCAGAGAGAACAAGAAAGCACTGTATGCAGTTGGAAAACTGTGTGTACGACTTCTTCGAGCTAACAACTCTAAATATGGCTCAACAAGGAGTGTTGGGTGAGATACTACACGCAGAGGGTGCATACATACACAATCTAGAAGACTTCTGGGGAAGCTATTGGAACAACTGGAGATTAGATTATAACAGAGAGTATCGTGGAGATGTTTATGCTACACACGGTGTTGGTCCTGCTTGTCAATTGTTAGATATTCACCGTGGAGACAGAATGCACACGCTTGTTGCTATGGACACTAAACCTGTGAACGGTCCTGCATATATAAAGAAAAAGACAGGCGAAGACGTGAAAGACTTCAAGAACGGCGACCAAACTACAACACTAATCAACACTGTGAACGGTAAGACTATGCTCATACAACACAATGTTATGACTCCAAGACCTTATAGTCGTAAGTATCAAGCAGTGGGTACTGACGGATTTGCTGATAAGTATCCAACAGAAATGTATTGCTTGCGTCCAACACAAGTGGATAGTAGCGTGAAGCCAGACCACGAAAAACTAGATGCACATGGTCCTGTTTCTAAGGCTGTGAAAGATGCACTTATGAAGAAATATAAGCACCCTATACACGTTGAACTAGAAGAAACAGCTAAGAAAGTAGGCGGACACGGAGGTATGGACTATATAATGGACTATCGTCTTATATATTGCTTGCTAAATGGTCTACCATTAGATATGGACGTGTATGACCTTGCTGAATGGTGTTGTCTTGCTGAACTTAGCCGTATTTCGTTAGAAAACGGTTCGGCTCCAGTAGAGGTGCCAGACTTCACTAGAGGAGCATGGAACAGAGTGAAAGGTTACAGACACGCTTTCGCTAAATAAGCCTTATTTCTGAACTATATATAAATTGGAAATAGACTGTATATAAATTAAAAGTAGACTATATATAAATGAGAAGTAAACTATATATGAAAATGTCTGCATTTGTAGTGGCAACAACAATGTTGTGTACTGCAAATGCAGTCGCTTCTAATAAAGACAACAACAAACCTTACTGGAAAGACGTAAACGTTGTAGCTGTAAATAAAGAATATCCGCGTACTGCTTTCATGACTTACGCAGATAGAGAAACAGCTATGACAAGTAGATATGAGAATAGCAAGTTCTATAAATTGCTGAACGGAACTTGGAAGTTCTATTTTGTAGAAGGATATAAACAACTGCCAGAAAACATAACTTCGGCAGAGGTAAGCACATCTAACTGGAAAGATATAAAGGTGCCGGGAAACTGGGAAGTACAAGGCTTTGGCACAGCAATATATACTAACCACGGATATGAGTTCAAACCACGCAATCCGCAACCTCCGTTGCTACCCGAAGAAAACCCTGTGGGAGTTTACAGAAGAGATATCGAGATACCAAGTGATTGGTTAGACAGAAATATCTATCTACACGTTGCTGGTGCAAAATCGGGTATGTACGTTTATGTTAATGGTAAAGAAGTGGGATATAGTGAAGACTCTAAAAATCCAGCAGAGTTTATCATCAACAAATATGTTAAGGCAGGAAAGAATGTTCTTACTCTTAAAATTTTCAGATGGAGCACGGGCTCGTATTTGGAATGTCAAGACTTTTGGCGTATCAGTGGTATAGAGAGAGATGTGTTCTTATACTCTCAACCAAAAGCATCTATCAAAGACTTCAAAGTTAAGTCTAGCCTTCTGAACGACTATAAAGATGGCGACTGGAAACTAAGCATAGACATGCGCAACAGTGGCGATAAAAAAGCTAACCTTTCTGTTTCTTACGAAGTGGTTGATGCTAATAATAAAGTTGTTTCGAAAGGAGAAAAAAACACTATATTAGATGCGTCAAAACAAGAGACCCTTGTGTTTGAAGATGTAATCAAAGATGTAAAAACTTGGACTTCTGAATATCCGAACCTGTATAAGCTGGTTATGACGGTAAGACAAGACGGTAAGATTACAGAAGTAGTACCGTATAATGTCGGATTCAGACATTTCGAGATTAAACCAATAGAGGCTAAAGGAGAAAACGGTAAACAATATGTTTGTTTCTTCGTAAATGGTCAGCCGATAAAACTAAAGGGAGTGAACATTCATGAACATAACCCTGAAACCGGACACTATGTGCCAGAGGAGTTGATGAAGAAAGACTTTGAGTTGATGAAAAAATATAATATCAACACAGTGCGCTTATCTCACTACCCACAAGATAGACGTTTCTATGAGCTTTGTGATGAATATGGAATCTATGTATACGACGAAGCAAACATAGAAAGTCACGGTATGTATTACGACCTACGTAAAGGCGGAAGTTTAGGCAATAACCCTGACTGGTTAATTCCGCATATGGACAGAACAATCAATATGTTTGAAAGAAACAAAAACTATCCTTCTGTGGCGATATGGTCGCTTGGTAACGAAGCTGGTAATGGATATAACTTCTATCAAACATACTTGTGGTTGAAGAAAGCTGAAGAGGGTTTGATGAACAGACCTGTAAACTATGAAAGAGCACAATGGGAGTGGAACTCAGATATGTATGTTCCTCAATACCCTGGTGCTAAATGGTTGGAAAATATAGGACGTACAGGTAGCGACAGGCCAATAGTTCCTTCAGAGTACTCTCATGCTATGGGTAACTCTAATGGTAATATATCTGGTCAGTGGGACGCTATTTATAAGTATCCAAACCTACAAGGAGGTTATATCTGGGACTGGGTAGATCAAGGAATACTAAACGTTGATGAAAACGGAAGAAAATATTGGGCTTATGGTGGAGACTATGGAGTGGATATGCCAAGTGATGGTAACTTCTTGTGTAATGGTGTTATCAACCCTGACAGAACTCCTCACCCAGGGCTTACAGAAGTGAAATATGCGCACCAAGATGTGGCTTTCGAAGCAGTAAACCTTTCTAAAGGTGTGTTCAAAGTGATAAACCGTTTCTACTTCACTAACTTGAATAAGTATAAGATACAATACTTTGTAGAAGAAAACGGTAAAACAATCAAAACAGGAGTGTTGAAGCTTGATGTTAAACCTCAGCATTCTAAGGAGGTAACAGTGCCTGTTTCAGGATTGAAGTCTACTCAAGGCAGTGAATATTTCGTAACATTTAGGGTGTTTACTGTGAAGGCTGAAAAACTTGTTCCAGCAGGTCACGAAATAGCTCTAGAACAGTTCAAAATTCCAGTAAGTACAACTAAGTTGCAATATAAGAAGAGTGGTCCTGCACTTAATATATCATTTGCAAATGAACTCTATACAGTTCACTCAAGCAAGGTAAACTTCGTGTTTAACAAGAATACTGGAGTGGTAGAATCATACAAGGTTGATGGCGTGGAATATTTCAACGAAGGCTTTGGAATTCGTCCTAACTTCTGGCGTCCACCAACAGACAATGACTACGGAAATGGTGCTCCTAAGCGTCTTCAAGTATGGAAGAAATCGAGCAATGAATTAAAGGTTACTGACGTGGTTGCTAAGGAAAAAGACGGTAATGTAGAAATGAAAGTAACTTATTTGCTTGCTGCTGGAAACTTGTATGACGTTACTTATAAGATATATCCAAGTGGAGTTGTAAATGTAAACGTGTTGTTTAACTCGACAGATATGGAAGAAACAAAGATTGCCGCATCTGAAGAAACACGTATGGCAACGTTCACTCCGGGCGGAGATGCAGCACGTAAGGCATCATCTAAGCTTGAAGTACCGAGAATTGGAGTAAGATTCCGTCTTCCTGTGTCTATGAACAACGTTAAATATCTTGGACGTGGACCAGAAGAAAACTATTTAGACAGAAACAGAGGAACAGTAGTTGGAGTTTATAACACTACTGCTGACAAGATGTATTATAACTACGTGCGTCCACAAGAAAATGGACACAGAACGGATACACGTTGGGTTGAGCTGACAGATAATAATGGTCGTGGATTGGCTGTTATAGCAAATTCAACTATTGGATTTAATGCTTTGCGCAATTCAATAGAAGACTTCGACTCGGAAGAAGCTAAACATCGTCCTTACCAATGGAATAACTTCACACAAGATGAGGTTAGAAACCGCAAAGACTCTGACGCTAAAGACGTAAAACGTCGTCATCACCACGTTAATGACATAACACCACGCAACTTCGTTGAGGTTTGTGTTGATATGAAACAACAAGGTGTTGCAGGTTATGACAGCTGGGGTTCTCGTCCAGAGCCTATCTATCAGATACCAGCTAATAGAAGCTATGAGTGGGGATTCACATTTGTTCCTGTGAAAAGCAAAGCCAACACTGCGCAAGCAATGAAATACAAATACTAATACAATATAAGATTTAATACTTATGAAAGATTTATCAGCAATTGTGTCTAAGTTTCACATCAAGGGAACTGTTTCTGAAATCAAGCCACTTGGTTCAGGATTGATAAACGACACTTATAAGGTTGAGACGAAAGAGGTTGATGCACCAGATTATGTGCTACAAAGAATCAATCACGCAATATTTACAAATGTGGACATGTTACAGAAGAATATAGCTTCTGTAACAGCACACATTCGCAAGAAGTTAGAGTCTGCTGGCGAGAAAGATATAGACCGCAAGGTTCTAAACTTTGTTGAGGCTGAAGGCGGAAAGACTTATTTCTTCGACGTAGAGAGCTATTGGAGGGTTATGGTGTTCATACCTAAGGCAGAAACTTACGAAGCTGTTACTCCTGAATATTCAAAGTTTGCCGGCGAAGCGTTCGGACATTTCCAATCAATGCTTGCTGACATTCCTGAAACATTAGGCGAAACAATTCCTGATTTCCATAACATGGAGTTTCGTTTGAAGCAACTTAGAGATGCAGTAGCTAACAATGCAGCAGGTCGTGTAGAAGAAGTTAAGTATTATCTTGACGAGATTGAGAAGAGAGCAGACGAGATGTGTAAAGCAGAACGTCTACACCGTGAGGGCAAACTACCTAAGCGTGTTTGTCACTGCGATACAAAAGTGAACAACATGCTGTTTGATGAAGACGGAAAGGTTCTTTGTGTGATAGACCTAGATACTGTTATGCCAAGTTTTATCTTCTCTGACTATGGCGATTTCTTGCGTACCGGAGCCAATACAGGTGCAGAAGATGACAAAGATTTGAACAACGTAAACTTCAATATGGATATCTTCAAGGCTTTCACAGAAGGTTATTTGAAGGGTGCAGGTTCTTTCCTCACAAAGATAGAGATAGAGAACTTGCCTTATGCAGCAGCATTGTTCCCGTATATGCAATGTGTACGTTTCCTTGCTGATTATATCAACGGAGACACATACTATAAGATTAAATATCCGGAACACAACCTTGTTCGTACTAAGGCACAGTTTAAGTTGCTACAAAGTGTAGAAGAAAACACTCCTGCAATGGTAGCATTTATCAACGAGTGCTTAGCTAAATAATAGGATATTATAGCTTAGAAAACAGATAAATAAGTGTGCTTGTGTGAGGCGATAGACCTTGTCAAGCACACTTTTCTTTTACCCTTTATCAATGTGTGTATAACACTCTTCGTCTTGTCTTATATCACCTCTTCCCATACCTCTATTTTTTATGCTTTCAAACTATATACACTCAACTTTCAAACCATATACAGTCTGTTTCTAAACCATATATCACTGACAAATCAACTCTATACAGTTTGCAAACTATGTGTTACACGCTTTTGCTCACGACATACATAATAATATGAAGATTATGTTTTGTCATAGCCACTAAATAAACAGGAAAGAAGTACTTTTGCAGTTGAAAACAAAAACGCATTATAAAGTGAATAGATATTTCATATGCTTGGCATACGACGGAGAAAACTACCACGGCTGGCAGATACAGCCTAACGGCATCAGTGTGCAAGAATGTTTGGAGAAGGCACTATCTACCTTTTTGCGACAACAGATAGAGGTGGTAGGTGCGGGGCGTACAGATGCAGGAGTACATGCAGAGGTAATGATTGCTCACTTTGACTTTAATGAACGTCTTGACACAGCTTTTGTGACAGACAAACTCAACCGTATGTTGCCACAAGACATATCTATACACTGCGTAAAGCGTGTGCGAGAAGATGCTCACGCAAGGTTTGATGCCACCGAACGAACATATAAATACTACGTTACCAGTACTAAGAATGTGTTTTCAAGAAGGTATGCTTGGAGGATAAATATGCCTCTTGACTACCAAAAGATGAATGAAGCAGCCAATGAGTTATTACATTATACTGACTTCACTAGCTTTAGTAAGCTACACACAGATGTTAAGACAAACAACTGCGATATTCGCTTTGCCCGTTGGGAGCAGAAAGACGAACATACATGGGTGTTTACCATAAGTGCAGACCGCTTTTTGCGTAATATGGTTAGGGCTATTGTTGGCACACTGGTTGAGGTGGGCAAAGGCAAAATGTCTATTGACGATTTCAAGAAAGTGATAGAGAGTAAAGACCGTGGAAAAGCAGGAACATCGGCTCCGGCAAACGCCCTTTTCTTGGTCAATGTGGACTATCCAGCCGACATCTTTATAGATAATGACTAGCAGATAAGGATATGTGGTTAGCTCTAGCTTTTTGTTCTGCCTTTTTGTTGGGCTTATATGATGTGTCTAAGAAACACTCTTTGCGTGGCAATGCAGTATTACCCATTTTGTTTATAAACACACTTGTGGCTAGCATGATATTTGCTCCTCTCATCATTGGTAGTTACCTCAACATGCCACTGTTAAACGGTAGTGTGTGGTATGTTCAGCCTTACGAGTGGAGTGTTCAACGACTGATAATACTGAAAGCCTTTATTGTCTTGTCATCGTGGTTGTTTGGCTATTTTGCAATGAAACACTTACCTATCACTATAGTAGGACCAATCAATGCAACAAGACCTGTTATGGTGTTAGTAGGTGCTATGTTGGTGTTTGGCGAACGATTAAATCTGTATCAATGGATTGGTGTTACGCTTGCCATAACCTCAATTTTCCTGCTAAGCATAGCTGGTAAGCGCGAAGGCATAGACTTTAAGCGAAACAAATGGATATTGTTTCTGTTCTTGGCAGCCGTTATGGGAGCCATCAGCGGACTATATGATAAGTTCATCATACAACGAGTTGAGCCAATAACCGTTCAGTCTTGGTACAACGTATATCAAGTGTTGATAATGTGTCCGGTGTTGGCTTTGCTGTGGTATCCGCAGAGAAAGAAATCTACCCCTTTTCAGTGGCGATGGAGCATATTGCTCATTCCTGTGTTGTTGTCGTTGGCTGACCTTGCATATTTCTTTGCGTTGAGCTATGACGAAGCTATGATTTCAATAGTATCAATGATTAGGCGTGGCAGTGTGGTAGTATCGTTTGCTTTCGGAGCCTTTATTTTCAGTGAAAAGAACTTAAAAACTAAGGTTGTAGACCTTGTTCTTATACTCATAGGAATGATATTCTTATATTTGGGAAGTAGATAAGCATAAATACAAACTATATATGACTATAAAACAAACTATAAAGAAAATACTTCTAATCAATATATTGTTTGCAACTACAGTATATACAGTTGAGGCGCAAACAGCTAAAGAGGTGTTTATCAGTATGCCTGACAGCATATTGGAGGTGTTTAGTAAGAACGACAGAGCTGACTTTGCCGACTTCTTAGACAGTAATATGAAAGCCGTTGTAAAGAATAAGAACGGCTCAAACAGTGAGATGACTGAGCTGACAAACGATTATCTGAACCTAAACATTACGAGCGAAGTGTCTTGGCAGATGAAGCTGTTGCAGGTCAATGATAGCACAAAGATTGTGTGCTGTGTAGAAACATTCAAAGCACCTGCAAAGGTCAGTAGCATAAGGTTTTATACAACGAACTGGACAGAACTCAATGTTGCAGACTACATAACCATACCTAACACTGCCGACTTTGTTTTAGGTACAGAGAAAGAAAAGACCATGCAAGAGATAACAATGTTGCTGCTTTCTGCTCAGATTAGTGCAGACAGTTCTGATTTAGTTTTTGTTTTTAAGCCTGAAGAATATATGCACGAAACGGCAGTGGAGCTTATCAAAGGGAAAGTGAGAGAAAGAATAGCATATAAATGGAATAAAACCAGATTTGAGAGGGTAGAGGAACCAACGGAAACCACCTCTTAATGGTTTTTTCGTAAATATACGGTCTTGCAAAAGACTGATAACTAACACGGAGTAGGCTATATGTGGCTTACTCTTGTTATATCTATAGCCTATTTCCAAACCATATATAGTCTATTTCCAA